>NZ_JBEZLR010000040.1:0-79825 GCF_040652275.1 Streptomyces sp. NPDC048275 | reverse complement strand
CCCGCCTTCGCCCGAAGGGCTCGTCCTCAAACGCCGGACAGGCTGACATGCCCAGCCCGTCCGGCGTTTGAGGACGAGGCCGTTCAGGCCGAAGCGGGGGTCTGGGGGCGGAGCCCACAGAGATGGGACGGGCGGCGGGGGCGAAAACACCGTCTTCCTCCCGGCTCCGTAGACTGGCCCCGTGAGTGACCTCCCCCCGCACGACAGCAGCGCGCCGGACGAGCCGGAACCCAGCGACCCGCTCGGTCTCTTCGACGAGATCGTCGCGGCTGAGACCGACCGCGACCCCGACCTCGCGGTGATCGAGGCCGGCAGCAGGACCCTGCGCACCCAGGGCACCGGCGGCGCCCAGGCCGACATTCCCGCGCGCCCGGCCGACCCCGAGGTCGACAAGGCGCTGCGCGAGGTGGAGACAGAGCTGGCGACCCGCTGGGGCGAGACCAAGCTGGAGCCGTCCGTCACCCGCATCGCCGCCCTGATGGACGTCCTGGGCGAGCCGCAGCGCGCGTACCCCTCGATCCACATCACGGGCACGAACGGCAAGACCTCCACCGCCCGCATGATCGAGGCCCTGCTCGGCGCCTTCGACCTGCGCACCGGGCGGTACACGAGCCCCCATGTCCAGTCGATCACCGAGCGGATCAGCCTGGACGGCGCCCCGATCTCCGCCGAGCGGTTCATCGAGACGTACAACGACATCAAGCCGTACGTCGAGATGATCGACGCCCAGCAGGAGTACCGGCTCTCCTTCTTCGAGGTGCTCACGGGGATGGCGTACGCGGCCTTCGCGGACGCGCCCATCGACGTGGCCGTCGTCGAGGTCGGGATGGGCGGCAGCTGGGACGCCACCAATGTGATCGACGGGGACGTCGCGGTCGTCACCCCCATCGACCTCGACCACACCGACCGGCTCGGCGAGACGCACGGTGAGATCGCCACCGAGAAGGCCGGCATCGTCAAGCAGGACGCGACCGTGATCCTGGCGCAGCAGCCGGTGGACGCGGCCCAGGTGCTGTTGAAGAAGGCCGTGGAAGTGAACGCCACGGTTGCCCGCGAGGGGCTGGAGTTCGGGGTCGTGGCCCGGCAGGTCGCCGTCGGCGGCCAACTGCTCACGCTACGCGGCCTCGGCGGGGAGTACGAGGAGGTCTTCCTGCCGCTGCACGGCGCGTACCAGGCGCACAACGCCGCCGTCGCGCTGGCCGCGGCCGAGGCGTTCTTCGGCGTCGGTTCGGCGCACACCCAGCGACTGGACATCGACACCGTCCGCAAGGCCTTCGCCTCGGTGACCTCGCCGGGCCGCCTGGAGGTCGTACGCCGCTCGCCGACCGTCGTGCTGGACGCCGCGCACAACCCGGCGGGCGCCCGCGCGACCGCCGACGCCGTCAGCGAGGTCTTCGACTTCAGCCGGCTGATCGGGGTCGTGGGTGCCAGCGGCGACAAGAATGTACGGGGGCTGCTGGAAGCCTTCGAGCCGATCTTCACCGAGGTCGTGATCACCCAGAACTCCAGCCATCGCGCGATGGACGCGGACGAGCTGGCCGGGATCGCCGTCGAGATCTTCGGCGAGGACCGGGTACAGGTCGAGCCCCGGCTCGACGACGCGATCGAGGCCGCGATCACGCTGGCCGAGGAAGAGGGCGAGTACGCCGGCGGCGGCGTACTCGTCACCGGTTCCGTTATCACCGTCGGCGAGGCCCGACTGCTCCTCGGGAGGGGCTGACCGCTGTGCGTACGCTCTGTGCATCCACTCTGATCGGCGAGTTCTTCGTCATCGGCTTCGCCGGTCTCGTCGCCATGAAGGACCCCGATCTGTCCACGGCCACGGTCTGGACCGTCAGCGGGATCTTCATGATGCTGAGCATCCTGCTCTGCGGCGTGATCACCCGGCCCGGGGGCGTCCAGCTCGGCTGGGCCCTGCAGATTGCGCTGATCGCCAGCGGGTTCTTCGTGACGTTGATGTTCGTCCTGGGCGCGATCTTCGCCGCCCTGTGGTGGGCGTCGGTGAAGTACGGCCGGCAGGTCGACGAGGCGAAGGCCCGCTTCGCGGCGCAGGCGGAGTAAACGCCGTTGTCAGTGCCGGGTGCTTCACTGGTTGCGGCACCCGGATCTTCCCCGCCGACGCGGGGATGGTCCCGGCTTTCCCTTGTGCTCAGCGTATTGCTGATCATGCTCCCCGCCCCCGCGGGGTTTCGGACGAAGCGGTCCGGGTGCCACCTCCTCAGCTCCACCCGGTAGCCTCGGGCCCATCGCACAGTCCCTGGCCTGCAAGGAGCCGCACATCATGACTCAGCGCACTCTCGTCCTCCTGAAGCCGGACGCTGTCCGCCGCTCCCTGGTCGGCGAGATCCTCGGCCGTATCGAGCGAAAGGCCGACTGGCGGATCACCGCGCTGGAGCTGCGGACCCTGGACCGCGCTGTCCTCGAGCAGCACTACGCGGAGCACGTGGGCCGCCCGTTCTACGAGCCGCTCGTCGAGTTCATGGCGTCCGGCCCGGTGGTTGCCCTCGTGGTGGAGGGTGAGCGGGTGATCGAGGGCGTGCGCGCGCTCGCCGGCCCCACCGACCCGATCGCCGCCGCCCCCGGCTCCATCCGCGGCGACTTCGGAGTCATCGTCCGCGAGAACCTGATCCACGCCTCCGACTCCGAGGAGTCCGCCGAGCGCGAGCTGAAGATCTTCTTCCCCGGCCGCGCCTGACCCGCAGCCAGAGGGTGGTCCAAACGACACCGCCCAGGGCCACGGCCAAAGCGACGGGCATCAATTTTTTGAGAATTTTCTGCGCTTGTTTCTGAGGGACCGTCACGTCACTTGGATGCCTGACCTGGGACGGCCGTGGATTTCCGGCCGTCCCGCGGCATATGCGTGCCGATCGGGGGAACGCGTGCCTCCGATGGCCCGTCTCCAGAAGCGAGGCGACGCCACGCATGCTGACAATGGCGAAGACCCTCGCGCGGTGTTCGCGAAGGCGCGTCTACGATGGAAGCCTTCACGCCACCGCACCCACCTCGCCTACCTAACAAGCCATCAAAGCTCGACTTGGGAAGGCCAGACGAATCCTGATGGGGAACTCAATGTCGTTCATCGGCCGTGACATGGCTGTCGACCTCGGGACCGCCAACACGCTGGTGTACGTCAGGGGTCGCGGGATCGTACTCAACGAGCCGTCCGTCGTCGCGATCAACACCAACACCGGTGGCATCCTCGCGGTCGGTTCGGAAGCGAAGAAGATGATCGGGCGGACTCCCGGCAACATCGTTGCCGTGCGTCCGCTGCGGGATGGCGTCATCGCCGACTTCGAGATCACCGAGCGCATGCTCCGCTACTTCATTCTGAAGATCCACAAGCGGCGCTATCTCGCCCGTCCGCGTGTCGTCGTCTGTGTGCCCTCCGGCATCACGGGCGTCGAGCGCCGTGCCGTCATCGAGGCGTCGTCCCAGGCCGGCGCCCGCCAGGTGCACATCATCGAGGAGCCCATGGCCGCGGCCATCGGCTCCGGCCTGCCGGTTCACGAGGCCACGGGCAACATGGTGGTGGACATCGGCGGCGGCACCACGGAGGTCGCGGTCATCTCGCTCGGCGGCATCGTCACCGCCCAGTCCATCCGCGTCGCGGGCGATGAGCTGGACAACGCGATCATCCAGCACATCAAGAAGGAGTACAGCCTTCTTCTCGGTGAGCGGACGGCCGAGCAGATCAAGATCACGATCGGTTCGGCGTACGACCTCGACAATGACGAACACACCGAAATCCGCGGCCGGGACCTCGTCTCCGGGCTGCCCAAGACCGTCGTCATCTCCGCGGCCGAAGTCCGCAAGGCCATCGAAGAGCCGGTCAACGCGATCATTGATGCGGTGAAGACGACGCTCGACAAGTGCCCGCCGGAGCTGTCCGGTGACGTGATGGACCGCGGAATCGTTCTGACCGGCGGCGGAGCCCTGTTGCGCGGCCTCGACGAACGGCTGCGCCGCGAGACCGGCATGCCGATCCACATCGCCGAGGACCCGCTGGACAGCGTGGCGCTCGGATCCGGAAAGTGCGTCGAGGAGTTCGAGGCGCTCCAGCAGGTGCTGGACGCCCAGCCGCGCAGATGAGGTAACTCTTCGATTCCGCCGTACGAGATGAACCCTTCTCGTACGGCGGATCGTTGATATTCAGGCATAAGCTCCCCCATAACACCCGCCAACACCCGCGGGCTTTCGACGAGGAAGGCACGGCCGCCGCACGTGAGGGACACACGAGAGAGCCGGCTGCTCCTGGTGCTGCTGATCGCCATCGCGTTCGCTCTGATCACGGTGGACATCCGCGGTGGCGAGGACTCGCCGGTCGACGGTGCCCGCCAGGCCGCCGCGACCGTCTTCGGCCCGATCGAGAACGGGGTGGCGTCCGCGGTCGACCCCGTAGGCAACGCGATCGCGGCGGTCCGCGACTCGGGCGACCGGCACGACCGCATCGCCCAACTCGAGCACGACAACGCGGCGCTGAAGGCGAAGCTCGGCAGCGACGACCGCAACCGCAGCCGTCTCAAGCAGCTCGACAGCATGCTCAAGACGGCCGGCGCCGGGCAGTACGGCATCAAGGGCGCCGAGGTCATCGCCATAGGAGCGGCCCAGGGCTTCTCCTGGACCGTGACGATCGACGTCGGCGCGAACGACGGCGTCACGCGCGACATGACCGTCCTGAACGGGGAAGGCCTGGTCGGACGGATCACCACCGTCGGCCCGAACACCGCCACCGTACTGCTCGCCAACGACCCCGACTTCACCGTCGGTACGCGCATGGAGTCCACCGACGAACTCGGCTTCGCCTCCGGGCAGGGCGACCGCCCGCTGCGGGTGGAGATGCTCAACGGCAAGGCCAAAATCAAGAAGGGGGACCGGCTGGTCACCTTCGGCTCGCAGGCCGACAAGCCGTTCGTGCCCGGCGTCCCGGTCGGCGTGGTCTCCCGCGTCGACCCGTCCGGCGGCGACCTGACCCGCACGATCTACGTCACGCCGTACGTCTCGTTCTCCAAGCTCGACATCGTCGGCGTCGTCGTCGAGGCCCCGCGCACGGACCCGCGCGACGAGGTGCTGCCGCCCAAGCCCAAACCGACGCCCACGCCGACCGTGACCGTGACGGTCACTCCGTCCTCGGAGAGCCTGTCCGAAGACGACGAACAGCAAGAGCGGTAGGAGCCGAATCCCATGCGTTTCAACCGGATGCTGCTCTCCACCACCCTGGTGGTCGTCGCCCTGGTGATCCAGGTGAGCGTCCTCGCCCGACTGCACCTCCCGGGCGCCGTCCCGGACCTGATGCTGCTGACCGTACTGGCCCTCGCCATGGTCTACGGCCATGTCGGCGGCGCCTTCATCGGCTTCGGCGCGGGCCTGCTCGCCGACCTCGCCCCACCCGCCGACCACGCCGCCGGGCGCTACGCCCTCGTGCTGTGCGTCATCGGCTACCTCGCCGGCCTGGTGAAGCCGGAGAACGGCCGGCTCAAGTCCGCGACCGGCCCGATGGCCGTGGTCGTCGCCGCCGCGATCGGCTCCACCCTGCTGTACGCCGGTGTCGGCGCCCTCGTCGGCGACACCGCCGCTCGCCATGTGGGCCTCGGCAGCCTGCTGTTCACCGCCGCCCTGTACGACCTGCTGCTGGCGCCCTTCGTGGTCCCGGGGCTGATGGCGCTGGCCCGACGCTCCGAGAACAACCCGCTCGCCGAGTCCAGTACGTCCGCCAAGTCGGCCGACGTCTCCTCCGGCTGGCTCTCCTCCGGCACCGGTCTGCGCATCGGCGGTCAGCGCGGCGGGCTCCGGGTGAAGGCGGCGAAGGCGCGAGTCGCCCGCGCGGGACGCATCAAGGGGGTCAAGCGGCTGTGAGAGCACGCCGGTTGGCGACCCGCGTACACAGGTTCGCCGTGTACTCGTATGCCTCGTACACACACTGAGAGGGGGAGGCAGCAGCAGTGACCAACATCCCCGAGACCGGCAGGACCCCACGGGTTCAGATCCGGCTCGTCGTCATCCAGATTCTCGTTCTCTCCCTCCTCGGCACCCTCGGCGGCCGCCTCTGGTACCTCCAGATCCGCAACGGCGACGAGTACGCCAAGGAAGCCTCCGGAAACCATGTCCAGCAGGTCGTCCAGCCCGCCGTACGCGGCTCGATCCTGGACGCGCGCGGGGTGGCGATCGCCGACAACGAGACCCGGCTCGTGGTCTCCGCCTCGCGCACCGACCTGCTGAAGATGAAGGACGACGGCAAGGCGGTCCTCACCAAGCTCGCCGGTGTGCTGGCCATGAAGCCCGAGGACGTCATCCAGAAGATCCGGCTGTGCGACTCCGAGACCCCGCAGCCCTGCTGGAACGGCTCGCCCTACCAGCCGATCCCCATCACCGACGAGGCAACCGCCAAGCAGGCGTTGCAGATCCGTGAGCGCTCCGAGGACTTTCCCGGCATCACCGCCGAGCCCCAGGCCGTGCGCCGCTACGCCGGCCCTGGCAAGGCCAACACCGCACAGGTGCTCGGCTATCTGTCGCCCGTCACCGACGCCGAGATCACCAAGGCCGAGGACACCTCCTCGCCGTATCTGCGCTCCGACCAGGTCGGCCGCTCCGGCCTCGAGCGCGAGTACGACAAGGAACTGCGCGGCAAGGCCGGCGTCACCCGCTACGAGGTCGACAACCTCGGCCGGGTCATGGGCCAGGCCAAGAGCGACGCGGCCGAACCCGGCGCGAACCTCGTCACCAGCATCGACGCCCGCGTCCAGCGCGTCGCCGAGTACCAGCTGAACGAGGCGATGAAGACCGCCCGTACGCAACTCGACCGGAACACCGGCGTGAAGTACAAGGCCGACTCGGGCGCGGTCGTCGTGATGGAGGCCAAGACCGGCCGCGTCGTCGCCATGGCCTCCAACCCGACCTACGACCCGAACGCCTGGGTCGGCGGTATCTCCGCCAAGGACTACGCCTCGCTCACCGGCAAGTCGTCCAACTACCCGCTGCTCAACCGGGCGATCCAGGGCCAGGCGGCGCCCGGCTCGATCTTCAAGGTCGTCTCCACCGCGGCCGCGGTCAACGCCGGCTACCCCTTCGACGGGAACTACGAGTGCTCCAGCTCGTACTCCGTCGGCAGCCAGGTCTTCAAGAACTTCGAGTCCCGGGGGTACGGCCCGATCAGCCTCGGCCGCGCCCTGGAGGTCTCCTGCGACACCGTCTTCTACCGCCTCGCCCACCAGGAGTGGAAGCGGGACGGCGGCACCAAGCCGAAGAAGAAGGCCAGCGACTGGTTCTACAAGACCGCCCACCAGTACGGCCTCGGCGCCGAGACCGGCATCGACCTCCCGAACGAGGTCACCGGTCGTATCCCCGACCGCCAGTGGAAGCAGAGCTACTGGAAGGCCAACAAGGACGCCTGGTGCAAGTACGGCAAGAAGAGCGGCACCTACGCGGAGAAGATCGCCTACGAGAACTGCCTCGAAGGCAACCTGATGCGCGCCGGTGACTCCGTCAACTACTCGATCGGCCAGGGCGACACCCTCGTCACGCCGATACAGATGGCGACGATCTACGCGGCGATCTCCAACGGCGGCACCCTCTACGACCCGACCGTCGGCAAGGCGATCGTCAGCGCGGACGGCAAGAACGTGAAGGAGATCGAGCCCACGTCGCACGGCAAACTGCCGGTCTCGAAGAAGACGCTCGCCGAGATGAACGACGCCCTCGCGGGAGTCGTGACCCGCGGTTCCGCCGCCTGGCGCTTCGGCGGCTGGCCGCAGGACGAGATCCCGATGCACGCCAAGACCGGTACGGCCGAGGTCTACGGCAAGCAGACCACCTCGTGGTTCGCCACGTACACCAAGGACTACACGGTCGTCATGACCATCTCCCAGGGTGGTACGGGCTCCGGCGCCTCCGGCCCCGCCGTCCGCAAGATCTACAACGCGCTGTACGGCGTCTCCGAGGACGGCGCGATCGACAAGAGCAAGGCGCTGCTGCCCACCCCCGAGAAGAACCTGCCGAAGATCCAGTCCGACGGCTCGATCGACGCCCCGGCGATCTCCAAGGACCCGGCCAAGGACCAGCAGGCCAGCGAGGAGAACGACCTCGCCGACGACGACACCCAGCCCGCGGCCACCACACCGTCGCCGACCGCGAGCAACCGCAACGCCCGACGACGCACGGCACGCCCGAAGAAGCGGCGGAGGATCCTGACATGACGGGAGCCAACAACTTCTCCGTCTCCGGGTACGGGCCCGAGCGCGCCGGCTGGACGCGTCTGTTCGCCCGCGACTCGCTGGCCCGTCGGCTCGACTGGCCGATACTGTTCGCGGCGATCGCGCTCTCGCTGATCGGCTCGGCCCTCGTCTACTCGGCGACCCGCAACCGCACCGAGATCAACCAGGGCGACCCGTACTACTTCCTCATCCGCCATCTCATGAACACCGGCATCGGGTTCGGCCTGATGATCGGCACGGTCTGGCTCGGCCACCGCACCCTGCGCACCGCCGTGCCGATCCTGTACGGCCTCTCGGTCTTCCTGATCCTCGCGGTGCTGACCCCGCTCGGCGCCACCGTCAACGGCGCGCACGCCTGGATCGTGCTCGGCGGCGGGTTCTCCCTCCAGCCCTCCGAGTTCGTGAAGATCACGATCATCCTGGGCATGGCGATGCTGCTCGCGGCCCGGGTCGACGCGGGCGACCGGTCGTACCCCGACCACCGCACGGTCCTGCAGGCCCTGGGTCTCGCCGCCGTCCCGATGATGATCGTCATGCTGATGCCCGACCTCGGCTCGGTCATGGTCATGGTCATCATCGTGCTCGGCGTGCTGCTCGCCTCCGGCGCCTCCAACCGCTGGGTGTTCGGCCTGCTCGGCACCGGCGCGCTCGGCGCGATCGCGGTCTGGCAGCTGAAGATCCTCGACGAGTACCAGATCAACCGCTTCGCCGCCTTCGCCAACCCGGAGCTCGACCCGGCCGGCGTCGGCTACAACACCAACCAGGCCCGCATCGCCATCGGCTCCGGCGGCCTCTTCGGCACCGGCCTCGGTGAGGGCTCGCAGACCACCGGCCAGTTCGTCCCCGAACAGCAGACCGACTTCGTGTTCACGGTCGCGGGCGAGGAACTGGGCTTCGTGGGCGCCGGACTGATCCTGCTCCTGCTCGGCGTCGTCCTGTGGCGGGCCTGCCGCATCGCCCGCGAGACCACCGAGCTGTACGGCACGATCGTCGCCGCGGGCATCATCGCCTGGTTCGCCTTCCAGTCCTTCGAGAACATCGGCATGACCCTCGGCATCATGCCGGTCGCGGGTCTCCCCCTGCCCTTCGTGTCGTACGGCGGCTCGTCGATGTTCGCGGTGTGGGTGGCGGTGGGGCTGTTGCAGTCGATCAGGGTGCAGCGGCCGATGTCGGCGTAGGGGAGGGCCGGGGATGCGGGCTCCGCTCATGTCCTGGTGGCCTAAAAGTGACTTTCTGGTGTCTTCCGGGTGACGTCCAGGTGGCGAGTCGGTAGTGGCTCTTCCCGGCCAGGCCCTGCCATCTCGGGCGTACAGCCACTAGATTCAGTTCATGGTGGACACGAAGCGCGAGATCGAGCGGAAGTACGAAGCTTCGGCCGGGGGCGAGCTTCCCGACCTGACGGGCGTCTCCGGCGTCTCGGGCGTCGTCGACAAGGGCGTCGCGGAACTCGACGCCACCTACTACGACACGGCCGACCAGCGGCTCGCCGCCGCCTCCCTCACGCTGCGCCGCCGCACCGGCGGCGACGACGCGGGCTGGCATCTCAAACTGCCGGTCGCCGAGGGCGTCCGCGACGAGATACACGCCCCGCTCTCCGACGCCGTGCCCCGGTACCTGAGCGGCCTCGTGCGCTCCCGGGTGCGCGAAGCCGAGCTCGTCCCCGTCGTACGGTTGCGGTCGGCCCGCGACATCCGCCATCTCGTCGACGCCTCCGGCGCCCTGCTCGCCGAGGTCAGTGTCGACCGTGTGCGTGCGGAGCGGCTCAGCGGAGGCGTGGGCACCGCCGAATGGACCGAGATCGAGGTGGAGCTCGCCGACGACGGTGATCCGGCCTTTCTCGACAAGGTGGAGAAGAAGCTCCGCAAGGCGGGCCTGAACCGGTCGTCCTCGGCGTCCAAGCTGGCGCGGGCGCTGGACGAGACCGGCGCGAAACGGAAGAAGAAGGCCACGGAGTCGACTCCGGTCCCGGCCGCGGAGAGCGCCGGAGACCACGTCCTCGCCTACGTCCGCGCCCAGCGCGACGCGATCGTCGAGCTGGACCCCGCCGTCCGCCGCGACGTGTACGACTCCGTGCACAGCATGCGCGTCGCCACCCGGCGCATGCGCAGCACCTTCCGCTCGTACGGCAAAGTCCTGGACCGCACCGTCACCGACCCGATCGGTGACGAACTGAAGTGGCTGGCCGGTGAACTGGGCGTCGACCGCGACCAGGAAGTGCTCACCGAACGCCTGACGGCCTCGCTCGACGAGCTGCCGCGCACCCTGCTCGCGGGCCCCGTCCGCACCCGCCTGCGCACCTGGTCGCACGCCCGCAGCGGCGGCTCCCGGCGCCGCCTGATCGCCGTACTGGACGGGAAGCGCTATCTGGATCTGCTGGCGACGCTGGATGCGGTGGTGGCCGACCCGCCGCTCCTGAAGGCGGCGTCGGCCGATCCGTCCAAGACGCTCGCGAAGGCCGTACGGAAGGACTTCAAGAAGGTCTCCGACCTGATCGCGGAGGCGCTCGACCAGCCGCCCGGCGAGGACCGCAGTCTCACGATGCACGAGGCGCGCAAGAAGGCCAAGCGCACCCGGTACGCGGCCGAGGCGGCCACCCCCGCGCTCGGCAAGCCCGCCGCCGGCCTGGTCAAGTCCATGAAGTCGCTGCAGAGCCTGCTCGGCGACCACCAGGACTCCGTGATGGCCCGCGAGGCCCTGCGGGACCTGGCGACGCAGGCGCACGCGGCGGGGGAGAGCGCGTTCACGTACGGGGTGCTGTACGGGAGGGAGGAGCAGCGGGCGGCGGCGGACGAGGCGGAGCTGCCGGATGCCTGGGAGGCGATCGAGGGGCAGGGAGCGGTCTGACGGCGGGCCTGTCCGGCGGATCAGGTTGCAGGGAAGCACCGGCACCTCGTAGGTGCCGGTGAGCGGGGCTTGGTGCGTGCGGCTGCAAGGCGGAGGAGGGAGGCGACGCGGAGCGTCGTTGACCGACGACAACGCCGCAGACGCGTGTGCCGGACCCCGCGTCCGCGGCGTGATCCAAACGACAGGCCCTAGACGGGTGCGGGAGGCCTCTTCGGCCGCGTTAGGCTAGATGGTCACCCCTGTCAGCTCACGAAGGTTCGCGAGATGTCTGTCGAATCGGTCTTCCCGCAGCTCGAAGCTCTGCTCCCGCATGTGCAGAAGCCGATCCAGTACGTCGGCGGCGAGCTCAACTCCACCGTCAAGCCCTGGGACGCCTGTGACGTCCGCTGGGCGCTGATGTACCCGGACGCGTACGAGGTCGGGCTGCCCAACCAGGGCGTCATGATCCTCTACGAGGTACTGAACGAGCGCCAGGGCGTCCTCGCCGAGCGCACGTACAGCGTGTGGCCGGACCTGGAAGCGCTGATGCGCGAGCACCAGGTCCCCCAGTTCACGGTGGACAGCCACCGCCCGGTGAAGGCTTTCGACGTCTTCGGCCTGTCCTTCTCCACGGAGCTGGGCTACACCAACATGCTGACGGCGCTGGACCTGGCGGGCATCCCGCTGGAGTCCCGCGCGCGCACGATCGACGACCCGATCGTGCTGGCCGGCGGGCATGCCGCCTTCAACCCCGAGCCGATCGCCGACTTCATCGACGCGGCGATCATCGGCGACGGCGAGCAGGCCGTGCTCGACATGACCGAGATCATCCGCGCCTGGAAGGCGGAGGGCCGCCCGGGAGGCCGCGAAGAGGTCCTCTTCCGCCTGGCGAAGACGGGCTCGGTCTACATCCCCGCGTTCTACGACGTCGAGTACCTCCCCGACGGCCGAATCGCCCGCGTGGTCCCCAACAAGTCGGGCGTCCCGTGGCGTGTGTCCAAGCACACGGTCATGGACCTCGACGAGTGGCCGTACCCCAAGCAGCCCCTGGTCCCGCTCGCGGAGACCGTCCACGAGCGCATGTCGGTGGAGATCTTCCGCGGCTGTACGCGCGGCTGCCGCTTCTGCCAGGCGGGCATGATCACCCGCCCGGTCCGCGAGCGCTCCATCACGGGCATCGGCGAGATGGTCGAGAAGGGCCTGAAGGCGACGGGCTTCGAGGAGGTGGGCCTCCTTTCGCTGTCGAGCGCGGACCACAGCGAAATCGGCGACATCGCGAAGGGCCTGGCCGACCGGTACGAGGAGGACAAGATCGGCCTGTCCCTCCCCTCGACCCGCGTGGACGCCTTCAACGTCGACCTGGCGAACGAGCTGACCCGCAACGGCCGCCGCTCCGGTCTGACCTTCGCCCCCGAGGGCGGCAGCGAGCGCATGCGCAAGGTCATCAACAAGATGGTCTCGGAAGAGGACCTGATCCGCACGGTCTCCACGGCGTACGGCAACGGCTGGCGCCAGGTGAAGCTGTACTTCATGTGCGGCCTGCCTACGGAGACGGACGAGGACGTCCTGCAGATCGGCGACATGGCGGTCAACGTCATCGCCGAGGGCCGCAAGGTCTCCGGCCAGAACGACATCCGCTGCACGGTCTCGATCGGCGGCTTCGTCCCCAAGCCCCACACCCCCTTCCAGTGGGCGCCCCAGCTCTCCGCCGAGGAGACGGACGCCCGCCTCGAGAAGCTCCGCGACAAGATCCGCGGCGACAAGAAGTACGGCCGCTCCATCGGCTTCCGCTACCACGACGGCAAGCCCGGCATCGTCGAGGGCCTGCTCTCGCGCGGCGACCGCCGTATCGGTTCGGTCATCCGCGCGGTCTACGAGGACGGCGGCCGCTTCGACGGCTGGCGCGAGCACTTCTCGTACGACCGCTGGATGGCTTGCGCCGAGAAGACGCTGCCGGAGTTCGGGGTCGACGTCGACTGGTACACCACCCGCGAGCGCACCTACGAGGAAGTCCTCCCCTGGGACCACCTCGACTCCGGCCTCGACAAGGACTGGCTCTGGGAGGACTGGCAGGACGCCCTCGACGAGACAGAGGTCGAGGACTGCCGGTGGACGCCGTGCTTCGACTGTGGGGTGTGTCCTCAGATGGACACGAGTATCCAAATCGGCCCGACGGGCAAGAAGTTGCTGCCGCTGTCGGTGAAGCAGCCGGCGGGGAGTGGGCACAGCCACTGAGTGTCGGCGGCAGCCCGTTGTGGGGTGCCGCGAGGGGTGTCCGACGGGTCTGTTATCGACCTGCCGGACACCCCTTTTTGCCGTGTGGGCGGGGCCGGTTGAGCCTCGGCCACCTTGGCGGGTGCGACTACCCTTCCGGCTCGCTCTCCGCCACGGCGATGGCGAATCCGAGAGCCTCGGTGATGTTGGTGGCCGCGGCCATGACCTTGGCGGTACCCACGACGGGTGCCACGGCGACCAGTACGTCCTGAATCTGCTCCACGGTCACGTTGTTCTCGATGGCGGGACCGATGTGGGCGACGTAGGAAACGGGCGGCGCATCCATGGCCGCGAGGGCGGCGAGACGCGTCAGGATGAGCGTGTCCAGAGGCAGCCCGCACCGCTCGATCGAGTCGAGAGTCATGGCGGCCAGGGTGTCGAGGACAGGGGTCTCGGATGAAGCTGTCATAGGGCCATCTCCTGAATCGGGCCCCTCATTTCAGCGTAAGTGGTCCTTTGGCCTTGGGCATCAGGATCGTGGCCGTCTGCATCCAAGAGGCCCGCTGATGCGTCTATGTCGGTATGGACCTGGAAAAGCCGCCTGCCGAGCGACCCGTACCGCGGGCCGAAGGGTGCCTCACGGTCGCGATCCGGCTGCCCGTGCGGATCGTCGTGCTGGTGCTCGTCGTGCCCGTGCGCATGGTGTGGGACGCGCTGGTCGTCGGCGGGCGGTTCCTGCGGGACACCGTGCTGCGGCCGGTGGGGCGTGCGCTGGAGTGGGTGGCGTGGGCGGTGTTCGTCTGGCCGTGGGTGACGCTGTGGCGGTACGCCGTCGTGCCGGTCGGCAAGGGACTCGGGTGGCTCGGACACGTGCTGCTGGTCGTGCCCCTGGTGTGGCTGTACCGGAACCTGCTGACACCGGTCGGGCACGCCATCGCCTGGGCGGCGCGAGGAATCGGCGCCGGGCTCGGCTGGGTGTGCCGCGGCGTCGGCGCAGGGCTCGGCTGGGCGGCGCGAGGAATCGGTGCCGGGCTCGGCTGGGCGGCGCGAGGAATCGGTGCCGGGCTCGGCTGGGTGTGCCGCGGCGTCGGCGCAGGGCTCGGCTGGGTGTGCGCGCGGCTGTTGGCGCCCTTCGGGCACGCGGTCGCCTGGCTGCTCAAGGGCCTCGGGATCGGGCTCGCGGTGGTCGGGCTCGGGGTGTACAACGCCGTGGCCTGGCTGGTGCGGTATCTGATCGTCGTACCGGCGGTGTGGCTGTACGAGTGGATCCTCGCGCCCGTCGGACGGGCGATCGCGTGGGCGGCGCGCGGACTCGTGTGGCTCGTACGGATGATCTTCACCGGGATCGGTGCGGCGCTCTACTGGACGTTGCGCATCCTGCTCGTGCTGCCCGCGCTCGCCGTGTGGCGCTGGGTGCTGGTGCCGGTCGGGCGCTTCCTCGCCCTCATCGGGCGCGAGGTCGGCGGGGCGCTCGGGCACGCGTGGCGGGTGGCCGGGCACATCTCGCTCGCCGTCGGGCGGTTCCTCGGGCGACTCTTCCGGTGGATCTTCGTGGAGCCGGTGCGCTGGGTGTACCGGAGCCTGTTGACGCCCCTCGGGCATGTCGTACGAGACACCGTTCTGCGGCCCGCCGCCGAGGCCGCGCGCAGCGTGGGACGGGTGACGCGGCAGGCCCTGGCGGCCGCCCGCGAGTCCGCGCGGCAGGCGCGTGCCGACTTCCGCCGGATGCTCTTCGGCGCGCCTCGGGAGCCAGAGCCCGTGGCCCGGCGGGAACCGGGAGCCGCCGCGACACGTACTCTTGGTAGCAGTACGACCGCTCTCACGAAGGACTGAACGACACTGGGCAAGCGACAGCCCGAAGGCCCGCCGCCCGCACCCGCGGTGCAGCGCATCCGACTGCGCTACACCAAGCGCGGCCGCCTCCGGTTCACCAGCCACCGTGACTTCCAGCGCGCCTTCGAGCGTGCGCTGCGCCGCGCCGCGGTGCCGATGGCCTACTCGGCGGGGTTCACACCGCATCCGAAGGTGTCGTACGCCAATGCCGCACCCACCGGCACGGGCAGTGAGGCGGAATACCTGGAGATCGCGCTCACCGCGGCGCGTGACCCCGAGAAGCTGCGCGAGCTTCTCGACGAGTCGATGCCCGTCGGGCTCGACATCATCGAGGCGGTCGAGGCCCGGACGTCCGGGCTCGCCGATCGGCTCACCGCGTCCGTGTGGGAGCTGCGCCTCGACGGCGTGGCGCTCGAGGACGTGTCGCGCGCGGTCGACGCCTTCAAGTCGGCCGACGCGGTGGAGGTCCAGCGCAGGACCAAGAACGGGATGCGCACCTTCGACGCCCGCAGTGCTGTAGCGAGCCTCGATGCGCACAGTGCGCAGGCCGATAGGCCGACCGACCAGCCCTGTGCGATACTGCGGCTGGTTGTTCGGCACGTGACGCCTGCCGTACGACCCGACGACGTCCTGTCCGGTCTCCGCGCCGTGGCCGACCTGGCGCCGCCGGTCCCCGCAGCGGTGACCAGGCTGGCGCAGGGGCTGTTCGATGAAGAGACCGGCACGGTGACCGACCCGCTCGCGCCCGACCGCGAGGCAGTCACGGCCGCCCCAGCCGATCGCACAGGGGCCGCCGCATCTGCCGCCGCGAAGGCGTCGGCGTAGGTCCCGCGTAAGGACGGATGTCGTAGCGCCGCC
This sequence comes from Streptomyces sp. NPDC048275, assembly GCF_040652275.1. Classification (NCBI taxonomy): domain Bacteria; kingdom Bacillati; phylum Actinomycetota; class Actinomycetes; order Kitasatosporales; family Streptomycetaceae; genus Streptomyces; species Streptomyces sp. NPDC048275. The sequence continues at coordinate 63,890 of NZ_JBEZLR010000040.1, read as the reverse complement.
CTCGTATCCGGGAGCCACCTGGGTCGGGCAGCGCACCGACCAGAAGACTTTCGCCAGGCCGTACGCACACATGGTGTACGGAACCGGTGGGACAGGACACAGAGAGCTCCCGTGCGGCGCCCGCGCCCCGGACGGCGGCACCGCGCATCGCGCGAGCCGCGGACGTCACCGGATCATCCGGACCAGGTGCGGCGCCCGGGAGCCTGACGGGAGATCCACCCGCATGCTCGAGTCAACCGAACCCGCTGAGCCCTCCAAGGGCTCCGAAGCCAACAACACCCCCAGCGACACCCTGCCGCCGCGGCGTCGCCGCCGCGCAGCGTCGCGCCCGGCGGGCCCGCCCACGGGCGCGGCCGAGTCCGAGAGCGTGGCTGAGACCACGGCTCCGGCCATACCGCCGGTGGCGTCCGCCGATCTCGCCGAAGCCACAGAGCTCGCCGAGGCGACAGAGGTCGTCGAGACCGAAGAAACCGAAGAGGCCGAAGAGGCAGCGGTGGAGGCGGTGGCTGAGGATGCCGCTCCGCGTCGTGGGCGTCGTCGTGCCACGCGGCGGGTGTCCACGCCCGCCGGTGCGCCGGTGGCGGCCGAAGCGGCGGAGACCGTCGTGCCCGCGGCCGCGCCCGTCGAGGCCGGGGCTGAGGAGGGTACTCCCGCTCCGTCCGTCGAGGAGGCCGCGCCCGCTGCCCGGCCGCGCCGCCGTGCGACCCGTCGCGCTTCCGCGCCGACCGGTGCGCCCAAGGTGGCCGAGGCGGCTGAGACCGTCGAGACGCCTGAGGGCGCGGAGGTTGCGGCGGCCGTTGAGGCCGCTGAGGTCACCGAGATCGTCGAGGAGTCGGCGCGTGCCGTCGCCGAGCCCGTCGCCGAGGAAGCCGCACCGCGCCGTACCACCCGCCGTCGCGCCACCCGGCGCGTCTCCGCACCCGCCGGTGCGCCCGAGGGCGACACCGTCGACGAGCGTGTGGAGGCGCCCGTGACCAGCGAGAACAAGCCCACTGTGCCTGCCGCGAGCCCCGAGACTGAGGCCGCCGAGGTCGCGCAGGCCGAGGAGGGCGCCCCGCGTCGCGCCACCCGCCGCCGTGCCACCCGTAAGGCCGCCGGCGGTTTCTCCGCCCCCGCGCCGAAGGAGACCGACGAGTCCGGGCGGCGTCCGGCGCGTCCGGCTGTCGCCGTGTTCCAGGCGCCGGTGTTCACCGAGCCGATGTTCCAGACCCCGGAGCGCGCCGCTGCCGCGGCTGCCGCCGAGGCGGCGGAGGTCGTCGAGGCTCCCGAGGTCGTCGAGGCCCCTGAGGCTGTCGAGGTCGTCGAGGAGGCGACCGGCGGGCGTCGGCGCCGTCGTCGCCGGGCCGTCGAGGAGGAGCAGCCCGCGGCTGTGACCGCGGAGGCCGTCGACGAGGTCGAGGAGCCCGAGGAGTCCAGCGAGGACGTCGTCGAGGGTGAGGAGTCCGAGGAGGAGTCGGCCGGGTCGCGCCGTCGTCGCCGCCGTGGTGGCCGGCGCCGTCGCCGTGGTGAGTCCGCCGAGCTGGACGGCGAGTCCGGCGACGACGAGTATGCCGCCGAGCAGGCCGCGCAGGATGCCGAGGACACCGCCGAGCAGGCCGAGGAGGACGCCGAGGAGGCGGACGAGCGCGAGGAGTCCGGTGGCTCCGGCTCCAGCAGCAGCCGTCGCAGGCGCCGCCGTCGGCGTCGCGCCGGTGACTCCGGCACCGACGTCGAGCCCGGCGACAACGACCCCGAGCGCACCGTCGTGAAGGTCCGCGAGCCCCGTAGCAAGAAGGACGAGCGGCCCGGCGATGGCACCGACGAGGTGCAGTCCATCAAGGGCTCGACCCGTCTGGAGGCGAAGAAGCAGCGCCGTCGCGAGGGCCGCGAGCAGGGCCGTCGCCGCGTTCCGATCATCACCGAGGCCGAGTTCCTGGCCCGGCGTGAGGCCGTCGAGCGCGTGATGGTCGTCCGCCAGAGCGGCGAGCGCACCCAGATCGGCGTCCTCGAGGACAACGTGCTCGTCGAGCACTACGTCAACAAGGAGCAGGCGACCTCGTACGTCGGCAATGTGTATCTCGGCAAGGTGCAGAACGTCCTGCCCTCGATGGAGGCCGCCTTCATCGACATCGGCAAGGGCCGCAACGCCGTGCTGTACGCCGGTGAGGTCAACTTCGAGGCGCTGGGCATGGCCAACGGGCCGCGCCGCATCGAGAGCGCGCTGAAGTCCGGCCAGTCGGTCCTCGTGCAGGTCACGAAGGACCCGATCGGTCACAAGGGCGCCCGCCTCACCAGCCAGGTGTCCCTCCCCGGCCGCTACCTGGTCTACGTGCCCGAGGGCTCGATGACCGGCATCAGCCGCAAGCTGCCCGACACCGAGCGCGCACGTCTGAAGACCATCCTCAAGAAGATCGTCCCCGAGGACGCGGGCGTCATCGTGCGCACCGCCGCCGAGGGCGCGAGCGAGGACGAGCTGCGCCGTGACGTCGAGCGACTGCAGGCGCAGTGGGAGGACATCCAGAAGAAGGCGAAGAGCGGCGGCAGCTCCAACGCGCCGTCGCTGCTGTACGGCGAGCCGGACATGACCGTCCGTGTCGTCCGCGACATCTTCAACGAGGACTTCTCCAAGGTCATCGTCAGTGGCGACGAGGCATGGGAGACCATCCACGGGTACGTCTCCCACGTCGCGCCCGACCTGACCGACCGCTTGTCGAAGTGGACCTCCGAGGTCGACGTCTTCGCGACGTACCGGATCGACGAGCAGCTGATGAAGGCGCTGGACCGCAAGGTCTGGCTGCCCAGCGGCGGCTCGCTGGTGATCGACAAGACCGAGGCCATGGTCGTGATCGATGTCAACACCGGCAAGTTCACCGGCCAGGGCGGCAACCTCGAAGAGACCGTGACCAGGAACAACCTGGAGGCGGCCGAGGAGATCGTGCGCCAGCTGCGGCTGCGCGACCTGGGCGGCATCGTCGTCGTCGACTTCATCGACATGGTCCTGGAGTCCAACCGGGACCTGGTGCTGCGGCGGATGCTCGAATGCCTGGGGCGTGACCGGACGAAGCACCAGGTCGCCGAGGTCACCTCGCTCGGCCTCGTGCAGATGACGCGCAAGCGCGTCGGACAGGGTCTGCTGGAGTCCTTCTCCGAGACCTGCGTCCACTGCAACGGCCGTGGCGTCATCGTGCACATGGAGCAGCCGACCTCCGTCGGAGGCGGTGGCAAGCGCAAGAAGCGCGGCCGGGGCGGCGCCGAGCTGGCCCCCGAGCACGAGCTCACGCACGAGGCCGAGGAGGAGCTGGAGACGGTCGAGAGCGAGGCCGAGGTGGCCGCCGAGGTCGCCGCGCCCGTGGCGCTCGCCGTGTCCGAGTTCGTACCGGACGAGGAGCTGTACAGCAGCGCCGCCGAGGCGGAGGCCGCGGCTTCCCGTGGCCGTTCGCGGCGCCGGGCGACCCGGCGGGCGTCGGCTCCGGCGGGTGCGCCGAGGACCGAGGAGCGCGCTCCCCGGGGCCGGCGTGAGGAGCGGGCGGAGCGGACTCTGCTGTCCCGTGAGGCCGCCGAGTCCGAGCCGGTCGCGGTCGAGGACCCGGTCGTCGAGGCACCTGAGGCCGTGTCGGTTCCGGAGGCCGTGGCGGTCCCCGAGGCCGCCGTACAGCAGGAAGAGGCCGCTCCCAAGGGCCGTACACGCCGTCGCGCGACGCGGAAGGTATCGGCCCCGGCCGGTTCCCCGAAGGCGGCGGAGGAGGCTGTGGTGACGGTCACGGAGCCGGTCGCGGCGGTGCCGTCCGAGGCCGTCGTCGAGGTCGTCGAGCCGAAGCCCGAGCCCGTGGCTGAGCCTGTCGCCGAGAGCGCCGCGCCAGCCCGTCCGCGCCGCCGTGCCGTCCGCAAGGCCACCGCGCCCACCGCGTCCGAGGAGGCGGCCGTCGTGGTCGTCCCGTCGGTCTCGGCGGAGATCCCCGCGGAGACGGTCACCGAGGCGGCCGAGACGGTGGCCGAGGCCGACGTCGAGGCTCCGGCCAAGAAGACGGCCGCCCGCAAGACGGCCAAGAAGGCGACGGCGAAGAAGGCCGCCACCAAGAAGACCGTTGCCAAGAAGGCGGTCGCGAAGAAGGCGGTCGCGAAGAAGACCGCCGCGAAGAAGACCGCCGCGAAGAAGACGACCGCCAGGAAGGTGGCGTCAAAGAAGACGGCGGCGGCCGAGCAGCAGGAACAGCCGACGGTGTCGGCGACCACGGAGGGCTGACCGACTCCCTCCTGCGCGCCCCGCGAAACGAGGCGGAAGAACGGCGGTGGCCCGCCCCCGGTGAGAACCGGGGGCGGGCCACCGCCGTTCCGCGTGCACTGAATCGTTGTGCACTGAATCCTCGTCATTTGTGCAGTGCTCGCAGGCCCCGCCGAGAAGGAGACAACTCGGTCCGTCCGGGGCGAATCACGCTTTCCGGGCCGCGAGCTGTCACCCGAAGGACGAATAGGTGAACGGAATGTGAAACAAGACTCAACGGGCGAGGCTAGGATGAAGGGAGGGGATTGACGTCAAACTTCAGACAAATGGGGATTTTCATCCTCGTAGGTATACATAGTATTGGGGGGGCCAATACGTGAAGGCTCTTGTGCTTTCCGGGGGAGCGGGCACCCGCCTCCGCCCGATCACTCACACCTCGGCCAAACAGCTGGTGCCGGTCGCCAACAAGCCTGTGCTCTTCTACGGCCTGGAAGCGATCGCCGAAGCCGGGGTCAGCGAGGTCGGAATCGTCGTGGGGGACACTGCGGACGAGATCCGCGAGGCGGTGGGGGACGGCTCCCGATTAGGGGTCAAGGTCACCTACATTCCGCAGGATGCGCCACTGGGGCTCGCCCACGCCGTACTCATCGCCCAGGACTTCCTCGGCGACGACGACTTCGTCATGTACCTCGGCGACAACTTCATCGTCGGTGGCATCACCGGCGTGGTGGAGGAGTTCCGGGCCGAGCGGCCCGACGCGCAGATCCTGCTGACCAGGGTCCCCAACCCCACCTCCTTCGGTGTCGCGGAGCTCGACGGCGACGGCCTGGTGGTGGGCCTGGAGGAGAAGCCGAAGAAGCCGAAGAGCGATCTGGCGCTCGTCGGCGTGTACCTGTTCACCTCGGCGATACACGAGGCCGTCCGCTCCATCGAGCCCTCCTGGCGTGGCGAGTTGGAAATCACGCACGCCATCCAGTGGCTGATCGACGAGAAGCGTGACGTCCGCTCCACCACCATCTCCGGCTACTGGAAGGACACCGGCAACGTCACCGACATGCTGGAGGTCAACCGGTCCGTCCTGGAGACCGTCGAGCCCCTGAACGCGGGCACGGTGGACGAGGACAGCGAGATCATCGGCCGGGTGCGCATCGAGGCGGGCGCCCGCGTCAGTGGCAGCCGGATCGTCGGACCTGCGATCATCGGCGCCGGCGCGGTGGTCAACGACGCGTACATCGGCCCGTTCACCTCCGTTTCCGAGGACTGCCGGATCGAGGACAGCGAAATCGAGTACTCCATCGTGCTGCGCGGCTCCTCCGTGACCGGCGTGCGCCGGGTGGAGGCCTCGCTGATCGGGCGTGATGTCGAAGTCACGCCGGCCCCCCGTAATCCTTCAGCCCACCGGCTGGTGCTCGGTGATCACAGCAAGGTGCAGATCTCTTCATGACGACCAAGATCCTGGTGACCGGCGGCGCCGGTTTCATCGGCTCCCACTACGTCCGTACGCTGCTCGGCCCTCAGGGCCCCGGTGATGTCGCGATCACCGTCCTGGACAAGCTGACGTACGCGGGTAACCCGGCCAACCTCGACGAGGTGCGCGCGCACCCGGGATTAGCCTTCGTGCAGGGCGACATCTGCGACCCCGAGCTGGTCGGCAAGCTGATGGCCGAGCACGACGAGGTCGTGCACTTCGCCGCCGAGTCGCACGTCGACCGCTCCATCGACGGCGGCGCGGAGTTCGTCCGCACGAACGTGGTCGGCACCCACACGCTCATCGACGCGGCGCACCGGGCCGGTATCAAGACCTTCGTGCACATCTCCACCGACGAGGTCTACGGCTCGATCGACGAGGGCTCCTGGCCCGAGACCCACCCGCTGGAGCCCAACTCGCCCTATTCCTCGGCGAAGGCATCCAGCGACCTGATCGCGCTGTCGTACCACCGCACCCACGGCCTGGACGTCCGCGTCACCCGCTGCTCCAACAACTACGGGCACCACCACTTCCCCGAGAAGGTCATCCCGCTCTTCGTCACCAACCTCCTCGACGGCAAGAAGGTCCCGCTGTACGGCGACGGCGGCAACGTCCGCGACTGGCTGCACATCGACGACCACGTCCAGGGCATCGACCTGGTCCGCACCAAGGGCCGCGCGGGCGAGGTCTACAACATCGGTGGCGGCACCGAACTCTCCAACAAGGAGCTCACCGGGCTGCTGCTGGCGGCCTGCGGCGCCGACTGGGAGACCAGCGTCGAGTACGTCGAGGACCGCAAGGGCCACGACCGCCGCTACTCGGTCGACTGCACCAAGATCCGCGAGGAGCTGGGCTACGTCCCGCGCAAGAGCTTTGAGCAGGGGCTCGCGGAGACGGTCCGGTGGTACCGCGAGAACCGCGCGTGGTGGGAACCGCTGAAGGAGCGGGCGGCCCTGTGAGTGACACCCGAAGCTGGCTGGTGACCGGTGCGGGCGGGATGCTCGCGCAGGATGTCCTGGCCCGGCTCGCTGACGCCGGCATCCCGGCGGTCGCGGTCGCCCGCACCGACCTGGACATCACCGACCCCGCCGCCGTACAGGCCGTTCTCTCGGAGCACCGCCCGGCTGTCGTGGTCAACTGCGCCGCCTGGACGGCCGTGGACGACGCGGAGACCCGCGAGGACGACGCCCTGCGGATCAACGGTGACGGCCCCCGGCACCTGGCCGAGGCGTGCCGCGAGCTGGACGCCGTACTCCTGCACGTCTCCACGGACTACGTCTTCCCCGGCGACGCCGAGAAGCCGTACGCGGAGGACGCCCCGACCGGCCCGCGCAGCGCGTACGGCCGCACGAAGCTGGTCGGTGAGCGCGCGGTGCTCAAGGCGCTGCCGGACCTCGGCTACGTGGTCCGTACCGCCTGGCTCTACGGGGCCGGCGGCGGCAATTTCGTCCGTACGATGATCAAACTTGAGAGCGTCAAAGACTCCCTCGACGTCGTCGACGACCAGCGAGGTCAGCCCACCTGGACGGTGGATCTGGCCGACCGGCTGGTCCTGCTGGGCCAGGCTGCGCTGGCCGGCACCGCTCCGGCCGGTGTGTATCACGGCACCAGTAGCGGCGAGACCACCTGGTTCGGCTTCGCCCGGGAGATCTTCCGGCTCCTCGGCACCGATCCGGCGCGGGTCCGGCCGACCACCAGCGCGGCGTTTGCCCGCCCCGCGCCCCGGCCCGCGTACAGCGTGCTGGGCCACGACCGTTGGCAGCAGGCCGGCATCGAACCGATACGCGGCTGGTCCGAGGGACTCAGCTCTGCGATGCCCGTGCTGGTCGCTGAGCCCCAGGAGGGGAATCCATGACCGTGAAGGTCAGCATCATCATCCCGGTCTACAACGCGGGGGTCTACATCGAGCGCCCGATCAACTCGATCCTGAAGCAGACACTGCCGCAGGACGAGCTCGAGGTGATCTTCGTCGACGACGGGTCGACCGATGATTCTGCGGAGCGACTCCAGTCGATGGCTGACAAGACCGAGAACTTCCGGGTGCTCTCCATGCCGAACTCGGGCTGGCCCGGGCGTCCCCGTAATGTCGGTGTCGCCAACGCACGCGGCGAGTACGTACATTTCCTCGACCAGGACGACTGCTTGGGCCCGAAGGCGCTGCAGACAATGTACGACCGGGCGCTGAAGAACAATTCTGACATTGTCGTCGGCAAGGTGAAGGGCAATATGCGTGGCCCTATTCGCCTCTTCCGGGAGTCGATTGAACGCACCGGCCCGGAGTTCGCCGAGCTGTACGAGACGCTGACTCCGCACAAGATGTTCCGGCGTGAATTCCTGCTCGACAACGACATCACCTTCCAGGAAGGGCGGTGTCGTCTCGAGGACCAGATGTTCCTGGCGAAGGCCTATCCGCTCGCCAAGAGCATCACGATCGTCAGCGATGTCGTGTGCTACGACTGGAGCAAGCGCGACGACGGCAGTAACAACAGCAAGACCCGGACCGAGCCGGCGGACTATTATCCGTGGCTTGCCAAGACCGCGCAGATCGTCAAGGCCAACACGACCCCGGGACCGGCGCGCGACGCCTTCCTGACGCGTAACTACCGGGTTGAAGTCCTGCGGAACACCTCCACGCAGGGTTTCCTGAACGGCGATCCCTTCAGCATGGGGCACTACGAGGCGGCCCGTAAGGTAGCGGTCGAGGAGTACACGGATTCCGTCCGTGAGGGGTTGCCACCGCTCTGGCGGTTCCGCGCCGAACTGCTCGAGGCCGACCGGGTCGAGGACCTGCGCAAGGTGGCCCAGCGCTACCGCGACGCCATCAGCGAGGTCGAGTTCAGTGGACCGGTGCGCTGGCGGCGGGGTGTGCTGGAGGCGCCGTTCCGTGCCCGGCTGCGGTACGAGGACGGTGCCACGGTGAAGGTCAGGAAGCTGGGCGATGGCTACGGCCTCGACCTCGCCCTGGTCCATGGGATCGAGGGCGGGCCCGACTGGTCCTTCAAGGACATCGAGAACCGTGCGGCCATAGATTTCCAGCTGCGTCAGCGCAACAAGGCGCAGGCTTGGTTCCCTGAAGTCGAATCCAGAGTGACTATCGCCGCTGACGGGACTGTGGAGATCGAGGGAACCGTCCGCATTGACCCTGACACCTCCGCGTGTGGCGGTCGGCTCCCCAAGGGGCTTTACGACGTTCACGTCAACGTCCAGTTGCTCGGGATCGACCGGGTGGCCCGTATCGAGGGCGGCCCGGCGAGTGAACTGCTGCCCTGCGGCGGTGAGCGGTCGGAGCGCCTGAATATCCAGGCTGCCCCCTACTGGACCCGGGACGGGCGGCTGGCTCTTGACATCGGCGGAAACATGCACAAGGTGCCGGACAAGCCAGCCGTATCCCAGGCCATTTGGCGGAGAGTCGCCAAGAAGGTCAAAAGAGTTCTCGCATCCTGACCCGGAGGTCCCGCTACATCATGAAACCCCTCTCTATCGAAGGCGCCTGGCTCCACGAGCCCAACGTCTTTCCGGACGAGCGCGGTAGCTTCCACGAATGGTTCGGCGGATCGGATTTCCGAGCGAGTACCGGGCATGACCTGTCCCTGGCCCAGGCCAACTGCTCGGTCTCCCGCCGCGGCACCCTGCGCGGTATCCACTTCGCCGACGTGCCGCCGAGCCAGGCCAAATACGTGAAGTGCGTACGCGGTGCTGTGCTCGACGCCATCGTCGACATACGGGTCGGCTCCCCCACCTACGGGCAGTGGGAGCTGGTCCGGCTCGACGACGAAACACACGCCTCGGTCTACCTGTCCGAAGGCCTCGGGCACGCCTTCCTGGCGCTGACCGACGACGCGACGGTCGTCTACCTCTGTTCCGAGGGCTACGCACCGCAGCGGGAGCACGGCATCCATCCCCTCGATCCCGAGTTGGGCATCGAATGGCCGGCGGACGTGGATCCGTTGCTGTCGGACAAGGATGCCGCTGCTCCGACGCTGGCGGACGCGGCGACGCAGGGACTGCTCCCCAGATACGAGGACTGCATCGCCCATCGCGCGGAACTCGCAAGCACCGAAGTTACCGGAAGGTAGCTGTTTACTCTCCGGTCACCTCGCGGCTAGCTTCCGTGGGATCGGTTCGTCGTCAACTATCAGTGAAGGGCGCGTTCTACGTGGATCGGCACGGATTTCTCCGCCAGCTGCACATGGTTTATCGCCCCCGCAACTATCTCGAGATCGGCGTCAATGACGGCCGCAGCCTGACGCTGTCTCGAGTTCCCACGGTCGCTGTCGATCCGGCATTCAAGGTGACGTCAGAGATCAGCTGCGATGTGCACATGATCAAGGCTACGAGCGACGCCTTCTTCGACCGAAGGGACCCGTTGATTCACCTGCGAAACGGCCGCAACCCGTTCCGCGCGCTAGCCCGCCGCGATCCGCTGAACCTCCTGGGCGGTGAGCCGCGGCTAGACCTGTCGTTCATCGACGGCATGCACCTCTTCGAGTTCGCACTGCGGGACTTCATGAACGTCGAGCGGCACTCGCGCTGGTCGAGCGTGATCGTGCTGGACGACATGCTGCCGCGCAACGTCGACGAGGCGGCCCGCGACCGGCACACCGGGATGTGGACCGGCGACGTGTTCAAGGTGGTGCAGGTGCTACGGCGCTTCCGCCCCGATCTGGTGGTGGTGGAACTCGACACGAAGCCGACCGGTGTCGTCGCGGTCTTCGGGGCGGATCCGACCAGCACCGTGCTGAAGGACAACTACGACAAGATCATGGAGGAGTACCGCGCCGACGACCCGCAGGACGTCCCGGAGGAAGTCCTGCTCCGCAAGAACGCCGTCCAGGGCGAGACCCTGCTCAAGGCGGACTTCTGGCCGACACTGACCCGGGCTCGCAACCTGCGTCGCCCTCGCTCGGCGTTCGCGCCCATACGCCGCCGCATCGAAGCGGTGGCTGGCTGACACCGGCTGCTCCTCGGGCCGGCGTGTCCGGCCCGAGGAGCACGCACCTTCGCGGACGTCCCGCCCAGCCAGGCCAAGTGCGTACGCGGCGTGGTGCTCGACGTGATCGTTGACATCCGGGTCGGCTCGCCCATGTACAAGCAGTGGGAGATCGTCCGGCCCGACGACAGTGCGCACCACACCGTCACGGTGCGAGCGAGCACGCCGACCGGTCTCCTGGAACTGCCCCGCATGGTCCCTCCCCAGAGTGAACTCTTGCGACAGAGGTATTTGAGCAGGAAGTGACGTGTGCATACAGAGGACCTCATCTGGGCGCGGTGACGGGCCGGGCCGGACCCGGTTTGACCCGCCATGGCACTGCCCGTAACCTGAATCCTCGGTGTGTCTCCGTACACACCCATCCCTGAGCACCCCACCTCCTGCTCTCTGAGCGGGGGAGGCCGCTCGTCCACATCCGGATCATCGGGCCCTCGGGTCCGTGTGAGCGGCTGGCGTCAGGGGTCCGGTCCCGAGTGAAAGAGAGATCCGCGTGTACGCCATCGTGCGCAGCGGTGGTCGCCAGCACAAGGTTGCTGTCGGCGACATCGTTGAGGTTGACAAGATTTCCACTGCCAAGGTTGGCGACACCGTAGAGCTCTCTACGCTGCTCGTTGTCGACGGCGAAGCCGTGACGAGCGACCCCTGGGTCCTCGCCGGCATCAAGGTCCAGGCCGAGGTCGTGGACCACCACAAGGGCGCGAAGATCGACATCCTTCGCTACAAGAACAAGACCGGCTACCGCCGTCGTCAGGGCCACCGCCAGCAGTACACGGCGATCAAGGTCACTGAGATCCCCGCGGCTGCGAAGTAAGGGACTGAGGAGAGATGGCACACAAGAAGGGCGCATCGTCCACTCGGAACGGTCGCGACTCCAATGCTCAGCGGCTCGGCGTGAAGCGCTTCGGCGGTCAGGTCGTCAATGCCGGTGAGATCCTGGTCCGCCAGCGCGGCACCCACTTCCACCCGGGCAACGGCGTCGGCCGTGGCAAGGACGACACGCTGTTCGCCCTTGACGCCGGTGCGGTGGAGTTCGGTACCCACCGTGGCCGCAAGGTCGTGAACATCGTTCCGGTCGCCTGACCGGTTCTTTCGCGAGGCGGACCTCACTTCCCGGTCGGGAAGTGGGTCCGCCTTTCGTTTGTTATCCAAGAGACATTCCGTACAACAGACACTCCGTACGAGAGACATTCCGTACGCGCTGAGAAGTAACCCAAGTGCTGGAGGCACCCCACATGACCACCTTCGTGGACCGCGTCGAGCTGCACGTCGCCGCGGGTAGCGGAGGCCACGGCTGTGCCTCCGTTCACCGGGAGAAGTTCAAGCCGCTCGGCGGCCCGGACGGCGGCAACGGCGGCCGTGGCGGTGACGTGATGCTGGTCGTCGACCAGTCCGTGACCACGCTGCTCGACTACCACCACTCCCCGCACCGCAAGGCGACCAACGGCAAGCCCGGCGAGGGCGGCAACCGGTCCGGCAAGGACGGGCAGGACCTGATCCTGCCGGTGCCGGACGGCACGGTCGTACTCGACAGGGCGGGCAACGTCCTCGCGGACCTCGTCGGCCACGGCACGTCGTACGTCGCCGCGCAGGGCGGTCGTGGCGGCCTCGGCAACGCGGCGCTGGCCTCGGCCCGCCGCAAGGCGCCCGGCTTCGCGCTGCTCGGGGTGCCCGGGGATCTGCAGGACATCGTCCTGGAGCTGAAGACCGTCGCGGACGTGGCCCTCGTCGGCTACCCGAGCGCGGGCAAGTCCTCGCTGATCTCGGTCCTGTCCGCCGCCAAGCCGAAGATCGCGGACTACCCGTTCACGACCCTCGTCCCCAACCTGGGCGTGGTGACGGCGGGCGAGACGGTCTACACCATCGCCGACGTGCCCGGACTCATCCCCGGCGCCAGCCAGGGCAAGGGCCTCGGCCTCGAATTCCTCCGCCACGTCGAGCGGTGCAGCGTGCTCGTCCATGTCCTGGACACGGCGACCCTGGAGTCCGACCGCGACCCGGTCACCGACCTCGACATCATCGAGGAGGAGCTGAAGCAGTACGGCGGCCTCGGCAACCGCCCGCGCATGGTCGTCCTGAACAAGATCGACGTACCCGACGGCAAGGACCTCGCCGAGATGGTCCGCCCCGACCTGGAGGCTCGCGGCTACCGCGTCTTCGAGGTGTCGGCGGTCGCGCACATGGGCCTCAAGGAGCTGTCCTTCGCCCTCGCCGAGCTGATCGGGAAGGCGCGCGCCGCCAAGCCCAAGGAGGAGGCGACCCGGATCGTCATCCGCCCGAAGGCGGTCGACGACGCGGGCTTCACCGTGGTCCAGGAGGAGGACGGCCTCTTCCGCGTGCGCGGGGAGAAGCCCGAGCGCTGGGTCCGCCAGACCGATTTCAGCAACGACGAGGCCGTCGGCTACCTCGCCGACCGTCTCAACCGCCTCGGCGTCGAGGCGGAGCTGATGAAGGCGGGCGCCCGCTCGGGCGACGGCGTTGCCATCGGACCCGAGGAGAACGCGGTCGTCTTCGACTGGGAGCCGACGGTGATGGCTGGTGCGGAGATGCTGGGGCGGCGTGGTGAGGACCACCGGTTCGACGCGCCGCGGCCTGCCACGCAGCGTCGCCGGGACAAGCAGGCGGAGCGGGACGAGTCGGAGAAGGAGTACGACGACTTCGAGCCGTTCTAGGGGCGGCTCGGGGGTTCCAGGGCCGGCTTGGGGCTGAGGGGGTTTTGCCCCCGCCGCCCCCGTCCGGTCCCGTCCCCTGTGGGCTGCCGCCTCCAGACCCCCGCTTCGGCCTGAACGGCTTCGTCCTCGAACGCCGGACGGGCTGAGTGGCCCGGTACTGAAAGAACGTCAGGCCCGCCGCGGTGCAGGGATTTTCCCCGCACCGCGGCGGGTCTCCTTTTGCTCGCTCATTTGTCATGTTCGTGATGGACCCCGTTCAGCGAGCGGGCCGTTGCGCCGTGTGAGCTTCCCGGTGTCAAAGGGGCCACCGACGCAAGGGAGTTCACCGATGACCGGAGCTGTCTCACGCGATCGTCGCCGCTTTCTGACCACCAGTGCCGGGGTGCTGGGTGCCGCGGCCACCACGCAGCTGTGGCTGCCCGCCACCGCGCGAGCCGCCGAAACACCCCTGCCCGACGGTGTGTTCGCGCTCGGTGTCGCCTCCGGCGATCCGCTGCCGGGCGCCGTCGTGCTGTGGACCAGGCTCGCCCCCGACCCACTCGACGGCGGCGGTATGCCCGACCGCGCGGTGCCGGTGGAATGGGAGCTCGCCGAGGACAGCCGGTTCAGGAAGCGGGTGCGGCGGGGTGTCGCGCGGGCGTTGCCCTAGTACGGCCACAGCGTGCACGTCGACGTACGCGGACTGCGCCCGGACCGCGCCTACTGGTACCGCTTCCGCACCTCCGGACAGCTCTCGCCGACCGGCCGCACCCGCACCGCGCCCCACCCGCGCAGCTCGGGCGGCACGCTCCGCGTCGCCCTCGCCTCCTGCCAGAACTGGCAGAACGGTTACTTCACGCCGTACGCCGACATGCGCGACCAGGATCCGGACGTCGTCGTCTTCGTCGGCGACTACATCTACGAGACCAGGCCGTCGGCCACGGCCACCCGTACGCACGAGGGCAGCAACGAGCCGTACACCCTCGTCCAGTACCGCAACCGCTACGCGCAGTACCGCACCGATCCGCACCTCGCGGCGATGCACGCGGCCGCGCCCTGGGTGGTCACCTTCGACGACCACGAGGTCGACAACGACTACGCGGGCGACATCCCGCAGGACCCGGCCAGTCAGTCGCACGACGCCTTCGTGGCCCGGCTGACCGCCGCCTACCAGGCGTACTACGCGCACATGCCGGTCCGGGCGAGCGCGATCCCGAACGGGCCGCACATCCAGATGTACCGGCGGCTCGACTTCGGCCGGCTGGCCCGCCTCAACGTCCTGGACACCCGGCAGTACCGCAGCGACCAGGCGACGAGCCAGGCGGGCGCCGCGAACCCCGCGCTCACCATGCTCGGCGCCGAGCAGAAGGAGTGGCTGCTCGACGGCCTGCACGGGTCGCCGACCCGCTGGAACCTGATCGCCTCACAGATCATGATGGCCGAGACGGATCTCCAGGTCGGCGAGGGCAAGCTCTGGTACTACGACGCCTGGGACGGCTACCAGGTCGAACACAACGCCCTCATGGGGGAGTTCGCGAGCATCCGCAACCCCGTCGTGCTGACCGGCGACCGCCACCTCAGCATGATCAGCGACCTCAAGAAGGACTTCGCAGACCCGGACTCCGACGTCGTCGGCGCCGAGTTCGTCGGGACCTCCATCTCCAGCGGCGGCGACCAGGACCAGGCGGCCTTCCACAAGGACTGGGACCCGCGGATGGCGGACAACCCGCACTGGAAGTTCATCGACGCCCATCGCGGCTACCACCTCTTCGACATCCGGCGCGACGGCATCGACGCCCAGGTGCGCGTCCCGGAGACCGTCCTGAAGCCCGACGCCGCCTCCAGCACGCTGGCCCGGCTGCGGGGCGAGGCGGGGACGCCGGGAGTGCGACTGGTCTGATCACCTGGGGCCACCTGGGGGACCGCCTGAGGGGGAGGCTCTGGAGCTCATATGAGTCCCAGGGCTCTCTCAGTTAATACTCAGGTAAGAGATTTAACCTCCCTTGACCATGGAGACCGACTGTACGACTCATGACACGGTGGCCACCGGGACGGAAACAGAAGCCGTCCAGGAAGTGGCGCGAACCGTCGCGATGGGTGCCCCCGGCGCCCTGCCCGTAGGCACCCGGCTGCTGCACATCGGCCCGCACAAAACCGGGACCACGTCGATCCAGGGCGCGCTGTTCGCGGCGAAGGAGACGATGGCCGGGCACGGCGTCGACTTCCCGGCACGCAGCAGGCACCCCATGGAGGCGGCCCTCGGCATCTGCGCCCGGCCCGGCATGATGGGCGACACCAGGCCCACCGAGGGCCACTGGAAGCGGCTCGTCGACGCGGTGCACGCGACCGGCAAGCGCACCTCGGTGGTCAGCAGCGAGTTCTTCGCCGACGCGCCCGACGACGAGACCATCGCCCGGATCGTCGACGACCTCGGCCGGGACCGGGTACACGTCCTGGTCACCCTCCGCCCGCTGGCGAAGATCATGCCCTCGCAGTGGCAGCAGTACGTGCAGAACGGTCTGCGCATGGGCTACGAGGACTGGCTGACGCACATGCTGCGCAAGGCCCCGTACGAGAAGCCCAACCCGAGCTTCTGGCGCCGCCACCGCCACGACCGGCTGGTGGAGCGCTGGGTGCGGGTGGTCGGCGCCGAGAACGTCACCGTCGTCGTGGTCGACGACAGCGACCGCGGCGGCCTCATGCGCACCTTCGAATCCCTCCTCGGTCTGCCGGACGGTCTCCTGGTGCCGGTTCCGGACACGGCGAATCGCTCTCTCACCCTCGCCGAGACCGAAATGCTGCGAAAGCTCAATATGGAGTTCCGCGGCAATGGGCTGCCCGACGAGGTGTATTCCAAGCTGGTGCGCAATGGCGCGGTCATGCATATGAAGAACACCTGCCGTCCCGCGGCGGACGACGCGCGGATCCACACGCCGACGTGGGCGCTGGAGGCGGCCGCGGGCATCGGCGCGGAGACGGCCGAGCGGATCGGCACCATGGGCGTACGCGTACTCGGCGACCCCGCGCTGCTGTCTGCCCCACCCGTCGCGGGCGGTGCCGAGGAGACGGCGTCCCCGCGGATCGATCCCGAGGTGGCGGCCCAGGCGCTGTACGGGGCGCTCGCCGTGGCGGCCGCGACTCCCGCCGTGCGCGCCGCCGCTGTCCGCTCGGTTCACCAGACCTCGTCCAAGGAACTCGTCCGGGTGCTCGGCCACCGGGTCCTCAAGCGGCTGAAGCGCAAGTAGCGGAAGCGGTAAGTAACGGACGGGCCTCGCTTCCGCTGCGGAGGCGAGGAGAAAACGTACAAAAACCGTGTGGAGTTACTCACAGCAAATCCGGACAATCCGGTTGTGATCCGGTTCGGATTCCTGAGAGTCGCCTGCGTGCAAGGTGAATAGCTGGTTGCGCGCACATATGCAGCAGACGGCGCTCACCTTGCACCTCGGTAACCCTAAGTGGGAGCATTCCAAGGTTCCCTGTCGCCCCAAGGTAGGTCACCTGTGTCTGAGCACTTTGCCAAGCCCCGTACCACCGCAGTGATCCTGGCCGGGGGTACCGGTCAGCGCGTGGGTCTGTCGATTCCGAAGCAGCTGCTGAAGATCGCCGGCAAGGCGGTCATCGAACACACGCTGACCACCTTCGAGCAGGCCGAATCCATCGACGACATCATTGTGTTGATGGCCCCCGGTTATGTGCCGGACGTCGAGAAGATCGTCGCCAAGGCGGGCTTCACCAAGGTGTCCCGGGTCATCGAGGGCGGCTCGACACGGAACGAGACCACCGAGCGCGCCATCGCCGCCCTCGGCGAGGGTCTGGCCGAGGGCGAGGACGCCAACGTCCTCTTCCACGACGCCGTACGCCCCCTGCTGTCGGAGCGCGTGATCGACGACTGTGTGACGGCGCTCGAGCGTTACCAGGCCGTCGACGTCGCCATCCCGTCCGCGGACACGATCATCGTGACCCGCACCCACGGCGAGGACGGCGAGTTCATCACCGAGATCCCGGACCGCGCCCGGCTGCGCCGCGGCCAGACGCCCCAGGCGTTCAAGCTGTCCACCATCCGGCGGGCGTACGAGGTCGCGGCCGGCGACCCCAACTTCCAGGCCACCGACGACTGCTCGGTCGTACTCAAGTACCTGCCGGACGTGCCGATCCACGTCGTCGCGGGCGACGAGTACAACATGAAGGTCACCCAGCCCGTCGACGTCTTCATCGCCGACAAGCTCTTCCAGCTCGGCTCCACCGCCGCGCCCGAGCAGGCCGACGAGGCCGCCTACCGCGAGCTGCTCACCGGCAAGACCGTGGTGGTCTTCGGCGGTTCGTACGGCATCGGCAAGGACATCGCCGAACTCGCCGAGGGGTACGGCGCGAAGACCTACGCGCTGGGCCGCTCGACCACCGGCACCCACGTCGAGAACCCGGAGGAGGTCGACGACGCGCTGTCCACGGCGTACGCCGAGACCGGGCGCATCGACTACGTCATCAACACCGCGGGCGTGCTGCGCATAGGCAAGCTCGCGGAGACCGACAACGCGACCATCGAGGAAGCGCTCAAGGTCAACTACCTGGCCCCGGTGCAGATCGCCCGCTCCGCGTACAAGTACCTGGCCGAGACCAAGGGCCAGTTGCTGCTCTACACCTCCAGCAGCTACACCCGCGGCCGCGCCGAGTACAGCCTCTACTCCTCCACCAAGGCCGCCATGGTGAACCTCACCCAGGCCCTGTCCGACGAGTGGGCCGGCGACGGTATCCGCGTCAACTGCATCAACCCGGAGCGCACGGCGACCCCGATGCGCACCAAGGCCTTCGGTCAGGAGCCCTCGGGTTCACTGCTGTCCTCCGAGGCCGTGGCGCGCACCTCGCTCGACGTCCTCGTCTCCGAGCTCACCGGTCACGTCATCGACGTCCGTCAGCAGGACCCGACGGCCGG
The DNA here is from genome assembly GCF_040652275.1 of Streptomyces sp. NPDC048275. Taxonomy (NCBI): domain Bacteria; kingdom Bacillati; phylum Actinomycetota; class Actinomycetes; order Kitasatosporales; family Streptomycetaceae; genus Streptomyces; species Streptomyces sp. NPDC048275. The sequence goes on along the minus strand of NZ_JBEZLR010000040.1, from coordinate 45,653 downwards.
CGCGGGCCGGGCCTCCGGCTTCGAGGCGGCCCTGGCCAGCGTCCTGGACCGTCAGGACGGCGTGGCATAATTACATCAATTAGCTTCCGGTAATTCAGGCCTTTGTGGCTGCGTGTTTGTCGCGCATTCACGGAGGCCTGAATCCGTAAATACCTTTTCGGCATCTTCTGCACTTTCTGCGTCAAGGTTACTTTCTGTACCAAACCGGCACTCCCTCAAGAGCAGGTTTCTCCGTGATTTCCACCGCTATACGCGTTGCCCGGGTGGGCAGTGGGGCCGAGCTGGCCGCGGCGGCCCTCATGATGCTGGGCTTCCCCTGCCTGATGCTGGCCGCGCTCCTCCCGAGCGTCGGCGCCTTCGCCGCCGCGGCCGCCGTGACGTACCTGGCGGACCACTATCTGCACCGGCGTGGCAGCTATCTGATCAACCGCCTCAGCAAGGTGCGTGCCGGTCTGTCCATCAGGTTCCTCGTACGGCAGCTGCTGCTCGTGCTGCTCCTGGCGCGGCTCGACCTGTCCGACAGCGTGGTCTTCTACGCGGCGATCGCGTGCTTCCTGGCCTTCTACGGCTTCCAGGCCCCGCACAGCGCGCTGGTCGCGCTGATCCGCTCGCGCCGCAAAATGCCCGTCGCCACCCGCAACGTCGACCTGGCCTCGCGCATCCGCATCCCCGACGCGCCGCCGCGCGGCCTGCTCAGCCGGGCCGCCGAGAAGATGCTCCACCTCGACCTGGTGGCCGTCGCCGGCGTGCTGGTCACCGGGGCCACCGACTCCGACGTGTACGGCTTCGCGGGCATCGCGGTCACCCTGGCGTCGGCGTTCGTCTACGTCATCGCGCTCGTCCCGTACGTCCGCGGCAAGAAGACCCCGCCGAACACGGAACTTGTACTGGAGGCCGTCGACGACTGGCTGCGCGAGTACCGCCCGGAGACGGTGCTGTACTTCTCCGGCTCCAAGGACTCGGCGTACCAGGTCAACATGTGGCTGGAGACGATGGAGCAGCTGGACACCCGGCCGCTGATCATCCTCCGCGAGCGAGCCATTCTGGAGCGGATGGCACCCACCACCGTGCCGGTCATCTGTGTGCCCGGAGGGGTGCACCTGATGAACATGGATCTGTCCACGGTGCGCGTCGCGCTGTACGCGGCGAACGTCGGCAAGAACATCCACATGCTGCGCGTTCCGACCATGAAGCACGTCTTCATCGGCCACGGCGACAGCGACAAGCTCGCCAGTGTCAACCCGTTCAGCAAGGCGTACGACGAGGTGTGGACCGCGGGCCGCGCAGGCCGTGACCGCTACGCCATCGCCGACGTCGGCGTCCGCGACGACGACATCGTCGAGGTCGGCCGCCCGCAGCTCGCCCCGATCCAGACCTGGCGCGGCGCGCCCGAGGGGCGTATGCCGACGGTCCTCTACGCCCCCACCTGGGAGGGCTGGGACGACAACCCGGGCAACACCTCGATCCTGCTAGCGGGCGCGAACATCGTGGACGCGCTGCTGACGGCCGAGCAGCCCGTCCGCGTTCTCTACAAGCCCCACCCCTTCACCGGCACCCGCAGCCCGCAGGCCAAGGCCGCGCACCAGAAGATCGTCGCGCTGGTCGAGAAGGCGGCCGCCGAGCGCGCCGCCGACCCGAGCTTCACCGCCGACGCGGCGGACCGGAGCGCGGCCAAGGCCGAACTCGCCCGCATCGAGGCCCGCATCGCGGAGCTGACCGGCGTCGCCGAGAAGGGCGACGAGGCCGAGGCCACCCGCGACGGCCTGGTCGACGCGGCGGCGCACGCCGAGGTCGCCCGGCTGCGCGCCGAGTGGAACGACGCCTACTGGCGTTCCTTCGGCAGCTGGGAACACCGTGTCATCACGGGCGCCGAGCCGCGCCTGTACGACTGCTTCAACGTCTCCGACGCCATGGTCTCGGACATCTCCAGCGTGGTCTCCGACTTCATCGCGAGCGGCAAGCCGTACGCGGTCACGGACTCCGCGGAGCTGGGCGTCGAGGAGTTCAAGCGGCAGAACACCGCGGTGCGTGCCGCCGTGATCCTCTCCAACTCGGCGAGCGAGCTGGGCGAGCTGCTCGCCCAGGTCACCGACCCGACGGGCGACGCGCTGGCCGCCGACCGCCGGGAGCTGAAGGAGTACCTGCTCGGTCCCGACGAGCCGGCGTCGATCGACCAGTTCAACGCCGCGGTGCGGGACCTCGCGAAGAAGTCCCGGGCGCGCAACCACGGCCAGGAGACCGGCAGTTCGGCCGCCGCCGTGGAACTGGCGAACGCGCTCCCCGGCCAGCGGGTGGGCACGGCAGACACGACGGACGGTGCCGCGGTCACGGGCTGATCAACTTCGCCCCGACCCGCGACAGGGCCCGGCCCCGAGGAACATCCTCGGGGCCGGGCCCTTTTCGCTGTGAGCAAACCAGCCCTTTTCTGTGAAATGCGCCACAGGGAGGGAGGCGTCAGGCAACCTAATAGTGCGCCCAACGCTCTTATAGGTAGCCGTTGAGGTGAAACGGGGGGAAATGTGATGATGACACTGGAGAAACGTGACCGTGACGCAGCCTGATGTGAGTGTGATCATCGGGGCGTACGAGGCCATGCCCTACCTGGTCAAGTGCCTGGAGTCGGTGGAAGCGCAGACGCTCGATCCCGCCCGAATCGAGGTCGTCGCCGTCGACGACGGGTCGACGGACGGCACAGGGGAGTACCTCGAAGAGTTCGCGCAGCGTGCGGCCATGGCCGTCACGGTGATCCGGCAGGCCAACTCGGGCGGCCCCAGCGGCCCGCGCAACGTCGGCCTCGACAAGGCCCGCGGACGCTACGTCTTCTTTCTGGACGCCGACGACTACTTCGGCCCCGAAGCCCTCGAGCGCATGGTCGCCATGGCCGACGCGCAGGGCACGGACGTGGTGCTCGGCAAGGTCATCGGGGTCAACCGCAACGTCCCCAAGTCGATGTGGGGCAAGAACCAGCCCCGTACCGACGTCTTCTCCTCGCAGATCAAGTTCACGCTCAGCGCGCAGAAGCTCTTCCGGCGCGAGCTGCTCTCGCGGCACGGCATGCACTTCGACGAGTCGCTGAAGACCGGCGAGGACGCCCTCTTCACCATGGAGGCCTACCTCCGCGCCGACGGCGTCTCCGTGGTCGCCGACTACGACTGCTACCACCTGGTCGGTCGTGAGGACGGCAAGCACGTGACGAAGAGCGGCAGTTACACGCTGCGCTTCGACTCGGCCCGCGCCCTGATGGGCCTGATCGCCGAGCATGTGCCCGCGGGTGCGCGCCGCGACGCCCTGATGGTCCGCCCCTTCGCCGTCACCCTGCTCCCGCAGTTCGGCCCCGTCTTCCTGAAGGACAGTGACGAGGTCAGGCGCAACAAGCTCGAGCTGGCCAAGCCGCTGGTCGACGCGCACTGGACCGAGGGCGTCGCGGGCCGCCTCAAGGTCAACGAGCGGCTCCGGGTGAACCTGGCCGGTCACGGCCGGGCCGATCTGCTCGTCGACGTCCTGGAGTTCATCAAGAAGAAGAAGGCGCCCACGCTCCACGTGGACGCCCGCAGCCGCAAGACCTACCTCGCCTACCCGCACTTCCGCGACCGGGAAGCGGGCATCCCGGACAGCTGGTTCGTCCCCACCTCCCGCGAGACGGTCACCATCGAGAGCTTCCACTTCGCCCCCGGCAGCCACTTCCCCGGCATGCGCACCGCCCGCCGCGTGGCCCGCAAGGTGCTGGGGCCGCGGCGCGCGGGGTGAACGGGAACGCCCGCTCCCCGCGCCCAAGAGGCGCACGGAGCGGGCGTTTCGCGAGGTGAGCACGCGCTGGATGGGGTGGTGCTACGGGCGCCCCGGCTGCAGCGCCTTGCGCAGCGGGCGCCCCACCACGCGGCGTGCCATGCGGTAGACGGAGCGCGGCGGCACGGCCGACACCGCGGGCTTCACGGACTTCGCGGACTTCCGGGTCCGATCGAGCTCGCGCTTCAACTTCGCGTTGTCCGTGGACAGTTCGGCGATACGGGTCTGGAGCCAGCCGAACCGAGTGGCGAGCGCGGCGACATCGGCCTCGTTCCACGGGCGGACGCCGGCCGGGAAGGCGAGCGAGCGGAGGCGCTCCTCGTGGGCGGCGCCCGCGTCCCCGTGCGTGAACGTGTTCTGCAGGCCGTTGCGGTCCAGGAACCCGGTGAAGCGTTCGAAGCGCTCCTGGTGACCGCCCGTCAGCGCGCCGAAGTCCGCGTCCGCGAACAACTCGGCCGGATCGAGATCCTTGGGCAGCGAGTCGATGGTGCGGTGCGGGATGTCGAAGTAGCGGCACAGCTCCAGGGTGCGCGAGTCGGCACACAGCACGGTCGCGGGCGTACCCGCCAGCAGCGCCGCGATGTTGCCGTGGATGCGGGAACCGAAGGAGAAGTCGAACTCCCGCAGGTCGTCGATCCAGGTGAGGGGGTCGATGTAGACGCGGACCTTGTCCTCGCGGTACATCGGGTGGTCCGGGTGTGTGGGCATTGCGGTGACGGAACCGTTCGGATCCGACAGGTCGCGCCAGTGCAGCTGACGGGCGTCACTGAGGTTCTGGCCGATGAAGCGCAGGTGCGGGTAGCGGGCGTGCGTCCGGCGGATGACCCGGTCGAGGCCCTGGGACTTCACCGCGCTGTGCGACCCGTTGATCGCGATTCGGGACTCGGGGCCGAGCGCGTCCACCCGCTTGCGGACGTCGAGGTCCTTGCCGTACATGAACATCGACGGGCAGCCGATGACCTCGACGTCGCTGAAGCCCATGTCCTTCAGGTACCGCTCGGTGAACTCGCCGCGCACGCCGATGGACGCGCTGCGCTCCAGCACCGCGCCGACGAACTCCCGGACGGCAGGCTCCATGGGCTTCAGCCGCGCCGGGTTGTAGTCCAGTCCGGTCTGCGCGCCGACCCCCGGCACGATCACGGGGATCTTCAACTTGCTGATGAGCTGGGTCAGCCGCCTGAGCTGGGGCTCGAACGACGGCCGGAACGCGTTGGCGAGCGGAATGACGAAGGCGTCGAACTCTTCGTTGATCCGGTCCGCGGCGGAGACGTTGGTGCGGATGCCGTTCGAGACGACCTCGGTGGTCGGAGTCTCGAGGATCTTGTGCGCGGCGTCACTGAAGATCAGGTTGCCGGAGTTGGTGGCGAAGACGTCCCGATGGAGGGCCTGCTCCACAGGGACGACGTCGTACGGGCTTTTCCCTGATCTCAGGAGTATGCGCTTCACAGGATGAACAATAGATGCCACAGCGTTCAACTTATATTTGCATGCTCTTTATTTCATATGAGGAACCTGTACAACCTTTCCGGCATGCGCAAGACGTGAGCGAGCGGTTACGTGGAGGCGTCCGCCTGCTGGACCGACGGGCGTCGTGCCGCCTCCTTCGCGTAGATTGCCGGGCGGGACAGCCGGACCGACGCGAGGGGACACACCGCAGGTGGCAGGGCAGGCGGCAGAGGCAAGGCAGGCTGTGGCGCAGGCCCACAGGATCGTCGTCAAAGTGGGATCCTCGTCACTGACCACGGCCGCGGGCGGCCTCGACGCGGACCGCGTCGACGCGCTCGTCGACGTCCTCGCCAAACACCGCAGCGGTGGCGAGAGAGAGATCGTCCTCGTCTCCTCCGGTGCCATCGCGGCCGGGCTCGCCCCTCTCGGGCTGCGCCGCCGCCCCAAGGACCTCGCCCGGCAGCAGGCCGCCGCGAGCGTCGGCCAGGGCCTCCTGGTCGCCCGCTACACCGCCTCCTTCGCCCGCTACGGCATCCGCGTCGGCCAGGTGCTCCTCACCTCCGACGACACCAGCCGCCGCGCCCATCACCGCAACGCCTCCCGCACCCTCGACAAGCTCCTCGCGATGGGTGCCCTGCCGGTCGTCAACGAGAACGACACGGTCGCCACGGACGAGATCCGCTTCGGCGACAACGACCGTCTCGCCGCGCTCGTAGCCCATCTCGTACGCGCCGACCTGTTGGTCCTCCTCTCCGACGTGGACGGCGTGTACGACGGCGACCCCAGCAGGCCCGGCACCTCGCGGATAGGGGAAGTGCGGGTTCCCGCCGATCTCGACGGCATCGACATCGGCAGCGCGGGCAAGGCCGGCGTCGGCACCGGCGGCATGGTCACCAAGGTCGAAGCGGCCCGGATCGCCGCCGCGGCCGGCATCCCCGTCGTGCTGACCAGCGCCGTCCACGCCGACGACGCCCTCGGGGGCGGGGACACGGGCACGTACTTCCACCCCACCGGCAAGCGCTCGGCCGACCGGCTGCTGTGGCTCCAGCACGCCTCGACGCCACAGGGCGCGCTCACGCTGGACGACGGAGCCGTGCGTGCGGTCGTCGACCGGCGCACGTCGCTGCTGCCGGCGGGCATCGCGGCCGTCGAGGGCGACTTCACCGCGGGCGACCCCGTGGAACTGCGCGACAGCGCCGGCCGGGCGGTCGCGCGGGGCCTGGTGAACTTCGACGCCAAGGAGATCCCGCAGCTCATCGGCCGCTCGACCCGCGAGCTGGCCCGCGAGCTGGGCCCCGCGTACGAACGCGAGGTCATCCACCGGGACGACCTCGTGATCCTGCACCCGTAAGGCCACTGCGCCGGGTTGCCCCGAGGAGCCTTGCCGGGCTGTTCCGGAGACCACTGCCAAGGCGCTGCGGAGGCAGCTGTCGGCCAGTTTCCGTGGGCGCTCGCAGCCCTCTGGAGCTGTCCGCTGCGCCGGTAAACGGCCGATTCCCCTGCCCCCGCCGGGCGACGTTCCGTAAAACCGCCACGCGGAGGCTCACCACCTGCTCAACTTTGTTGCAGGGAGACCCCGAGATTCCGTAGGACCATTGCGAAGAGGAGGCCGTCGTGAGACGAGTGCGCCCTGGGGCGGCGGCGTCCCGCGGTGGTGCCTCCCCCACCCTCGGCTCCGCTCGAGCGGGCGAGGAACGGGCCCTGACCAGCGTCGCGGCCGGCGACACCTACGAGGGCGGAGAGCCGGTGGAGCAGCCCCGGCTGTGGCACGTCACGCTCAGCGTCTCGGGTGACGAGGCCCCGCTGAAGGAGGTCCGGCGCGCCCTCGAACAGCTGGCCCACGACCACCCCTTCCTGCTGACCAGCCGGTACGCCAACGACCACGCGGAGATCCGTTACTGGGAAGAGGCCCGCGACCTGCACGACGCCGCGGCCGTCGCGCTGCGCCTGTGGGGCGAGCACCGACAGACCGCCCAGCTCCCGCCCTGGGAGATCGTCGGCCTGGAAGTCATCGACCGTGGGACCTACCACCAGAGGATCGCGGAGGGCTACGGACCGCTGCCGGCGACTCCCGTGGGCGTACATCCCTTTTGATTTTTGACGACCACACACCTTGATTTTTGGCGACCACACACCGTCACCATTGATTGAGGAACCGCCACGGCGAGCAACCAGTTCCGCGAGAGCGGCGCCGGTTTAGGCGCAAAAGAGCGCTGTCTTGGAGTTTGGGACAGCGGCTGGACGGACCCGTTCGGAGCATTACGCTGCCGACATGACCACGCTCTCGCCGTACGACTCGATGTCCCCGGTCACCCAGGCCGCCTACCGCGCGAAGTCCGCCGCCGCCGACCTCGCGCCGCTGCCGCGGGCCGAGAAGGACGACGCGCTGCTGGCGATCGCGGACGCGCTGGAGGTCCGTACGAGCGAAATCGTCGCGGCCAACGCCAAGGACATCGCGCGCGCCCGCGAGGCCGGCACCAGCGAGACCGTCATCGACCGGCTCACGCTCACGCCCGAACGGGTGCGTGCGATCGCCTCGGACGTCCGTGACGTCGTCTCCCTGCCCGACCCGGTCGGCGAGGTCGTCCGCGGCTCGACCCTTCCGAACGGCATCGACCTGCGCCAGGTCCGTGTCCCGCTCGGCGTCGTCGGGATCATCTACGAGGCCCGCCCGAACGTCACGGTTGACGCGGCCGCCCTCTGCCTGAAGTCCGGCAATGCCGTGCTGCTGCGCGGCTCGTCCTCCGCCTTCGAGTCGAACACCGCGCTGGTCCGCGTCCTGCGCGACGCCGTGGGCGGGGCGGGGCTGCCCGCCGACGCCATCCAGCTCGTGCCCGGCGAGAGCCGCGAGTCCGTACGCGAGCTGATGCGGGCCCGCGGCCTGGTCGACGTCCTCATCCCGCGGGGCGGCGCCTCGCTGATCCGTACGGTCGTCCAGGAGTCCACCGTCCCGGTCATCGAGACCGGCACCGGCAACTGCCACGTGTACGTCGACGCGAACGCCGACCTCGACATGGCGATCGACATCCTGATCAACTCCAAGGCCCAGCGGCCCAGCGTCTGCAATGCCGCCGAGACGCTCCTCGTGCACCAGGCCATCGCCCCCGAGTTCCTGCCGCGCGCCCTGGCGGCCCTCGCGGACGCCGGGGTCACCGTGCACGCCGACGAGCGCGTCCTCGCCTACGCCAAGGACTCCAAGGCCACCGTCGTCGAGGCCACGCCCGAGGACTGGGAGACGGAGTACCTCTCGTACGACATCGCCGCCGCCGTCGTCGACTCGCTCGACAAGGCCGTCGAGCACATCCGGCTGTGGACCTCCGGTCACACCGAGGCCATCGTCACCACCTCGCAGCAGGCCGCCCGCCGATTCACCCAGTTGGTGGACTCCACCACGGTCGCCGTGAACGCGTCGACCCGGTTCACCGACGGCGGCCAGTTCGGCTTCGGCGCCGAGATCGGCATCTCCACGCAGAAGCTGCACGCCCGGGGGCCCATGGGGCTGCCGGAGCTGACGAGCACGAAGTACATCGTCACCGGGGACGGGCACATCCGGCGCTGACGTGCGGACCGCGTGAGACGCGTCTCGTCAGGTGAATGAATTTCCATACCGTCTGCCCAAAATGACCCCCCAGGTCTACTCTGGATCCGTGCCGGAGGACGTGGGGGGCACGCCGTTCCCTGACGGCTGGGAGCCCGACGACGACCACGACCGCGGGGGTGCGGACGAAGAGTTCGCCTCCGTGGTCTTCGACGAGGATTTCGTACGGGCGGCGGTGATCCATGAGCCGACCGCCGTGGAGCGCCTGCTCGCCGCCGCCGAGGCCCGTGCGGAGGCATCCGAGGCCGAGGCGCGCAGAGCGCGCCCCCGGGGCGCCCGCGGCGACGACGAGCGTTACGAGGACGGCTTCGGGCCCGACGGCCGTGGCGATTTCGACCATGACCCGGATGCGGACGATCTGGACGACACCGAGGTCCTCGAAGGCCGCTACGGAGCGCTGGAATCGTATGGCAGGTACGGCGGCAGGTATGGCAGGGCCTACGGAAAACAGGCCCGCTGGCACCGCCCCGTCGCCTGGGTGCTCGCCCTCGTGATGGGCATCGGCATGGTCGCCCTGGCCTTCACGGCGGTCTACCGGGGCGCGTCCTCGGGCCGCCAGGACCAGGTCCCGCCACCCGCCTCCACAGGCCTTGAACAAGGTCAGGACAAAGTGTCCGGCACGGGCCCCTCCGCCTCGGCCGACTACTCCCAGCCGGCGGTGTCGGCGGTCCCTCGAACACCCTGACGAACCCGGGGTGGATCCTGGTGAGAACCTGTCAGAACTTGTCGTGTACCAGGGCGTTTACCGGAGCTCCGGGAGACCTACCCTGAAGGTATGGGCGGGCCTGGAGACCCACCTGAGGGGACACCCGAGGGCGCTCCCGCTGGTGGAGAGGACGAGTACCGATCCGTCGTCTTCGACGAGTCGTTCGTCCGTGCTGCCCGCCTCCAGGAGTTCTCCGCGCGGGAACGCATGGCCGACCACGCCCCAGCCGTACGGCGCCGTCCCGCCCTGCAGCGCGGGCTGTCCCGGCAGGCGCTGATCCTGGTCCTGCTGATCGCCATCGCCTTCGGCACCGCGATCTACATGGGCGTACGACACCCGTATCAAACCCCTGCCGCCCAGCCCCCCGAGCCGGTCCGGATGACGGTCATACCCCTCGCGCCCCAGACCGCCGTGCCGGGGTCCACCGACGTCGACGAGCTGTACACGCACAGTCCCGCCGCACAGTTCGGCGTCGGCGCCGAGGGCATCGCGCTGCCCGCCTCCCGGCGCACCGCGCACTTCTCCGACAGCCAGGTCGTCACCGCCCTGACCACCGCCAAGGACTACCTCGTGAACTCCTCCCTCGACCCGGAGGTACTCACGGGCGGCACCAACCGGCCCGTACGGGTCCTGCTCGACCCGCAGCAACTCGAACAGTTCGACCAGAGCTTCGACCATCCGGCCGCCGACGGAAGACACGCCCCGACCGGCTGGCTGGTCCGCTTCGATCCGTCCCGCACCGAGCTCGCCGAGCCCGGGATCCGGGTGCAGGGCACCCTGCGGGCCGCCGAATTCGACTCGAACACCCTCGAGGTCGTCGCCGACCACACCTTCGTGTACGCGCTGAAGCCGGCGGGCTCGGACGCGAAGGCGGAGGCCTCGCTGTTCACCGTCCGGCGCGAGCTGCACTTCCGCTTCGACCGCGACGACCTGCGGCTGCACCAGGCCGAGCTGGTCGTCTCCTCCGTCCAGGCCGGGCCGCTCGCCTGCGCCGACGACTCGGTCAGCCGGCTGCGTCCGCTGCTCGCGGGACAGACGGCGAAGGCGGGCGGCCCGGCCGGCACCGACCCCTACGCGACGGGCAGCGCGACGGCGCTGTGCGGGTCGCTGGCGACGAGCGCGCAGCCGAAGCTGTGACCGGCGGTTTCCTACCGCCGCCCTGTTCCTGCCGCCCGCGGCCCTGTTCCCAGCGCCTGCCGCCCTAGTTCCTGCCGCCCGCCGCCCTTGCGGCGCCGACCGTCAGTTCTCGTCTCCCGGGGCGCTGTCCCCGGGCGGCTGGTCCTTCGGTGCGGCCTGGTCCTTCGGTGAGCTGGGGCTCGCGAAGCCGCCGAAGCCGCGCCGTACCCGGCCACCGAGGTCGCCCGCACCGCCCGCGATGTCGCTGACCAGCTTCATCAGCGGGTCCTTGGAATTCTTCACCTCCGTGGCATAGCTGCTCGCCGACTGCCGGAAGGAGTCCGAGACCGAGGTGTCCTTGTCCTCGCTGCGCCGCGGATAGTGACCGTCCATGATCCGCTGGTAGTCGCGGGACTCGGCCCACTTCTTCAGCTCGGCGGCGCGCACGGTGGTGAAGGGGTGCGTGCGGGGGAGGGTATTGAGGATCTTGAGCACGGAGTCGCGCAGGTCGCCCCCGGCCTCGTACTCCTCGGCCTGCGCGAGGAACGCGTCCACGTTCATCTCGTGCAGGTGATTGCCTCCCGCGAGCTTCATCAGGCCGCGCATCGAGGCCTTCAGATCCTGCCCGACAAGGAGCCCCGCCCGGTCGGCCGACAGCTCCGACTTGCGGAACCACTCGCGCAGCGCGGTCACGATCGCCATGATCGCGAGGTTGCCCAGCGGGATCCAGGCCACCCGGAGCGCCAGATTGGTCAGGAAGAGCAGGATCGTGCGGTAGACGGCGTGGCCGGACAGCGCGTGGCCGACCTCGTGCCCGACGACGGCCCGCATCTCCTCCTCGTCCAGCAGCTCGACGAGTCCGGTCGTCACGACGATGATCGGCTCGTCCAGGCCGATGCACATCGCGTTCGGCTGCGGGTCCTGGGTGACGTACATCGGCGGGACCTTCTCCAGGTCCAGGATGTAACAGGCGTCCCGCAGCATGGCGTTGAGGTGCGCGAACTGGGCGTCCGAGACGCGCACCGAGTCGGACAGGAACAGCAGCCGCAGGCTGCGCTCGGGCAGCAGCCCGCTGAGCGCCTTGAAGACCGTGTCGAAGCCGCTGAGCTTGCGCAGGGCCACCAGGGCCGAGCGGTCCGCCGGGTGTTCGTACGCCCGCGAGGAGATCCCCTCGAAGCGCCTGCGCTGCCTGCTCGGCACGTTCTCGTGCCCGTTCTGCTCGTGGTCGCCGTCGGACATGTCTTCCCCCATGTGCGTCTGAGTGCCCTATGTGCCCCCAAGGCACGGTCCAGCCTAGGCGGAGATACCGTGGACGGGCAGTACAGAGAAGGAGTCGTACGCCATGGAGCACATCCCCGCAGCCGCCTGGCTCACCGAGGCCGCGAGCGCGGCAGACAAGCAGGGCCCGGGCAATCTGCTGCGTGTCGTGCTGATCGTGATGGTCGTCGGGGTGGTCCTGACCGCCTGGTTCCTGCTGCGCGGGTACAAGCGCGAAGACTGAGACTCCCTTCCTCGCCGTGCGGCGGCGTACCCCTGAGCGGCGTACGCGGCAACCGGCGTCCCCAACGGTGGAGTCGGCGTGATCGCGGCCGAGGCGCCCGCTTACGATGAGCCGACATCTTTATCCCGCCCACACCGGATAGGTCCTGCCGAGATGAGCTTGCACAGCACCGCCGTACAGTTGGTCGCCCTTGCCGCCGAAGGCGAGGAAGGCGGCAACCACGAGAGCCTCAACCCGTATCTGACCGGTGGTGGCGCCTTCTTCATCCTGCTTCTGCTGCTGTGGATCACCACCCGCTTCAACCGCGACCGCTGAGTGTTTTCGGCCGCCCCGAGCCGTTCCGAGGGACCCCTGTCCGGCGGAGCCCGTCGACCGGGCCGGTAGGGTCTGCACGCATGGGAGAGCAGGACATGCCTACCGGTCCGGCGAGTGACACGGAGAGCGGCGCCGACGGCGCCGACGAGGGCGGCGCGCCCGGCGACACGACGAGCGGCGCGCTCGACGGCACAGCGACCGACGCGCCGGGCAACACGGTGAGCGGCGCGGCGAGCCGTCTGCCGACCGGCCCCGGAAACGGCCCCTCGAACCCGGGCAAGCGCCGCCTCGGCGTCATGGGCGGAACGTTTGACCCGATTCACCACGGGCACCTCGTGGCGGCCAGCGAGGTCGCCGCCCAGTTCCACCTCGACGAGGTGGTGTTCGTACCGACCGGGCAGCCGTGGCAGAAGAGCGACCGCACGGTCTCCCCGGCCGAGGACCGCTATCTGATGACGGTCATCGCCACCGCCGGGAACCCGCAGTTCTCGGTCAGCCGCATCGACATCGACCGCGGTGGCCCGACCTACACCACGGACACTTTGCGCGATCTGCGCGCGCTCAACCCCGACGCCGACCTCTTCTTCATCACGGGCGCCGACGCGCTCGGCCAGATCCTCACCTGGCGGTACGCGGAAGAGCTGTTCTCCCTTGCGCACTTCATCGGGGTCACCCGGCCCGGCCACACCCTGACCGACCCGGGGCTGCCCGAGGGCGGCGTCTCGCTCGTCGAGGTCCCCGCGCTCGCCATCTCCTCCACAGACTGCCGTGCGAGAGTCGCCAAGGGTGATCCCGTCTGGTACCTGGTGCCGGACGGTGTTGTGCGCTATATCGACAAGCGCGAGCTGTACCGCGGCGCATGAGCCGAGAGGGGCACCGGTGAACGACCGATACGACGGATACGCGGGCGGCGACCAGTACGAGCTCGTCGGCTACGACGAGTTCGGGCAGCCTGTGTACCGGCAGGCGCCGCCCCAACAGCCCCAGCAGGGCTACGACCCCTACGCGCAGCCCCCACAGCAGCATCAGGGCTACGGCTACGACCCGTACGCGGCCGGCGCGACCTACGACACCGGTCAGCAGCAGCCCGTGTCGTCCTACGACACCGGCCGGCAGCAGCCCGTGTCGTCCTACGACACCGGCCGGCAATCAGCTGTGCCGGAGCACGACCCCTATGACCCGTACGGCAACGGAGCACCCGGAGCCGCCGGGACGGCGACCGCGCACGACCCCTACGGGCAGACGGCGCAGACCGGCCGGACAGGGCAGGTCGGGCAGACCGGCCGGGCGGGGTGGGGCGGACAGACCCCGGGCGCGGCCGGCCCCGGGAGCACGAGCACCGGGCAGCAGCCGCGGGTCGCCGAACAGACCGCCTACATCCCGCAGCAGGCGCGTCCCGCGGAGGAGAGCGAGCCCCGGGCCGACCGGGACTACCGCACCGAGCAGTTCGCCTTCGTCGAGGAGCAGGAAGGCGAACCCGAAGACGTCATCGACTGGCTGAACTTCACCGAGAACCGCACCGAGCGCCGTGAGGAGGCCAAGCGCCGCGCCCGCAGCAGGATCGTCGCCCTGGTCGTGGTGTTCGCCCTGGTCGCGGTCGGCGGCGTCGGCTACCTCTGGTACGCGGGCAAGCTGCCCGGCACGTCCTCGGAGGGCGAGTCCGCGGCGACTACGGCCACGGGCGCCCAGAAGCGTGACGTGATCGTCGTCCACCTGCACAACACGAAGGGCGGCGGCACCGCCACGGCGCTGCTCGTCGACAACACCACCACCAAGCAAGGCACCACCGTCCTGCTGCCCAACTCCCTTGCCCTGACGGACGCCGATGGCTCGACGACCACGCTCGCCAAGTCCGTCGACGACGACGGCTCCTCCGGGACTCGGGACGCGATCGACACGGTCCTCGGGACCGAGGTCCAGGGCACCTGGCGCCTCGACACCCCCTACCTCAACAACCTCGTCGAACTCGTCGGCAACATCGACATCACCACCAACGCCGCTGTGCCGGACCCCGATTCCAAGGAGAAGGGCGCGTCGCCCCTCGTGAAGAAGGGCGAGAACCAGACCCTCAGCGGCAAGATGGCCGTCGCCTATGCCACCTACCGGGCCTCCGGCGAGTCCCAGAACGCGCAGTTGGAGCGGTTCGGACAGGTCATGCAGGGCGTGCTGCGCAAGCTGTCCTCCGACAAGGGGGCCGCGACCACCACCGTGCAGACCCTGGCGCAGATCCTCGACCCGTCGCTGACCGACCAGGACCTCGGCACCTTCCTCGCCAAGCTCGCCGACCTCGCCAAGGGCGGCGACTACAAGACGGCGCTGCTGCCCGTGCAGCAGGACGGCACCCTGAGCGAGAGCGCCACCGACAGCGTGGTCAAGGAAGTGCTCGGTGGTACCGCGACGAGCCCCGACGCCGACGCCGCCGTCCGCGTCGGCATCAAGAACGCCACCGGCAACAAGGACGCCACCGAGAAGGCCCGTGTCGTCCTGGTCAATGGCGGCTACACCTTCCTGGACTCCGGTACGGCCGCGACCGCCCAGAGCGTGTCCCAGATCACGTACACCGACGCCGCCGAGAAGGACGACGCCGTCGAGGTCGCGAAGACCCTGGGTCTGCCGACCAGCACCGTGAAGAAGGGCAAGGACACCTCCAGCGCGGACGTGTCCGTGGTCCTCGGCCAGGACTACAAGGTGAGCACTTCCACCGGGTGATCCAGTGGTGGTCGGGAGGTGACAGCCGTCACGTCCCGACCACGCCCCGGGGCGTGGTCGGAGAAACGCGTGGGGTGTCGTCGGCGGTCCGTGAGACCCTTGTGTCATTACTGACCGCCGACGGAAAGCCGCGTAGTGACCGCCACGGACCGCTCCATCGAGCTCATCAAGACCGCCGCGCAGGCGGCCGCCGACAAGCTCGCGCACGACATCATCGCCTACGACGTCAGCGACGTTCTCTCGATCACCGACGCCTTCCTGCTGGCGTCCGCCCCCAACGACCGCCAGGTCAAGTCGATCGTCGACGAGATCGAGGAGCGGCTGAGCAAGGAGCTCGGCGTCAAGCCGGTGCGCCGCGAGGGCGACCGCGAGGCCCGCTGGGTACTGCTCGACTACGTCGACATCGTGGTGCACGTGCAGCACAGCGAGGAGCGCGTCTTCTACGCCCTGGAGCGGCTGTGGAAGGACTGCCCGGAGCTGGACCTGCCCGCCGACGCCAAGGCCACCCGCGGCAAGGCCGCCGAGCACGCCAAGCTGCAGGCCGAGGAGGACTCCGCCGAACTCGAGGAACTGCGGTGACCGCGGCGGGGGCGGAGGCCGAGAAGAAGCCGGGTCGGGGCCGCCGCGTCATCCTCTGGAGGCACGGCCAGACCTCCTGGAACGTGGAGCGCCGCTTCCAGGGCACCACGGACGTCGAGCTCACCGAGACCGGCATCGGCCAGGCCCGCCGCGCCGCCCGGCTGCTCGCCTCGCTGAAGCCGAACGCGATCGTCGCCTCGGACCTCCGGCGCGCGGCCGACACGGCCGCCGAGCTGTCCACGCTCACCGATCTCGAGGTCACCCACGACGACGGCCTGCGCGAGACCTACGCGGGCGTCTGGCAGGGGCTGACGCACGAGGAGATCATCGCCCGCCACGGCGACGAGTACGCCGCCTGGAAGCGCGGTGAGCCGGTGCGCCGCGGCGGTGGCGAACTGGAGTCCGAGGTCGCCGACCGCGCCGCCCCGGTGGTGCTGAGGCACGCCGACAAGCTCCCCGACGACGGCACCCTCGTGGTGGTCAGCCACGGCGGCACGATCCGCACGACCATCGGGCGTCTGCTCGGCCTGGAGTCCCAGCACTGGGAGAGCCTCGGCGGCCTCTCCAACTGCTGCTGGTCCGTCCTCGGAGAGGGCGCGCGGGGGTGGCGGCTGCTCGAGCACAACGCCGGCACGCTGCCGGAGCCGGTGCTCGGCGACGACGACTGAGCGGCCCCTGTGCGGTCCTGCGGGCCCGTCGGGACCGGATTTCACTTTCCGGCTGGTCGCAGGCTAAAGTTCTTCTTGTTCGCCCCGCCGGGCGGGAAGAACACAAGGGGCTATAGCTCAGTTGGTAGAGCGCCTGCATGGCATGCAGGAGGTCAGGAGTTCAATTCTCCTTAGCTCCACAGATCGACTCTCCCGAGTCGTCGAAGATGAGTGACGAAGATCCCGTCCCCTTCAGGGGGGCGGGATTTTTTGTGCGCCCCATGCAGGGTGACGGCGGCCACAGCGCGTCGGGCACAGCGATGTCGATGGTCTGCGGCACGAAGAACAGGTCACGGTAAGGGGAGTTGGCGACCAGGATGTCGCCGCCGCCGTCTCGCTGTTCACCGTCCCGCTCGTGCTCGGTGGCCACGATGCGGTCACACTCTTCTTCAACCGGCTTGAGTCACTTGGGGCTCCTGGGGCGTATACCTCTGCGGACGCGCTCCTCTTGTGCACGTATGCGCTGGCCACGACGGCCACGTCGGGTGCCGTGTCCGGACTGGTACGAAGGCGTCGCTGACCGTATTGCTCCGGCCGTGGCAGAATCAAACGGCCGGAAGGGGGCGCGGCCCGACGGGAGGGAGTTGCGATGCCTGCGAGCATCCTCGAGGAGGTCGACGATCTCCTCGATGCGGCACCGAAACGGAGAACGGCCACCTTCCTCGACTGCCCTTCCTGCGGATCCGTCCACGTCGCCCAGGTCCTCGGTGACAACGGCGGGATCTCCTACGTGTGCACGGCCTGCGGCCACAGCTGGAGCTGATCGATGGGTGCACACAGGCGGAAATGCGATTGGTGCGGCAGCGGCACGCCGATCGTCCGCGACATGGAACCGGTCAATCACGACTATCAGTACTGGTGCGAGGAATGCGCGCGGGCGCTGATCATAAAAGGCGACCCGATCGAGACGTACCGCGAGCTGGAGGGCGAGCCGATCTACGGCCGGCTCCTCGACGAACACTGCACGCTCAAACGGTTCTATTCGTTCGCGACAGCTTGAGCCCGCCGCGGCCGGACCCGACCCGTCCGCGGCCCGACGATGCCGGCTCGGGTCGCGGCGAGGGCCAGGACGGCGAAACCGGCCCCTCCGTAGAGGGCCGACAGTGTCAACTCGACGCCGTTCTGGTGCAACTCGAGCCGTCCCGGGCCGTGTGGCACCCACCACAGCGCGTAGGAGCAGAAGACCAGTGCCGTACCGCCGGCGGCCGCTCGACCGCGCGTCCCGACGACCATCGCCATCGGCACGCACCACACCCAGTGGTGCGACCACGACACCGGACTGACCAGCAGCGCCGTCACCGCGCAGGTGATCACCGCCCAGGCCCGCCGCCCGCGCAGCTCCGCGGCCACGGCGATCGCGAGGCCCACAGACCCCACCACGGCCGCCACGGCGATCCACCAGAAGCCGGGCTCAGTGGTGTGCAGCAGCCGGGCCAGCACCCCGCGCAGGGATTGGTTCGCGGTGTCCTCCACGAGCCCGACCCGGCCCGCCTCGAAGACCTTGCGGCTCCAGAAGCGCCATGAGTCGTACGGCAGGACGACGGCCGCCGCCAGTGTCGCCCCGGCGAACGCGACGGCCGCCCCGCGCGCGTGCCGCAGCCAGGTTCCTCCGTGGCCCCGCCGCACGTGTTCCACGACACCGGTGAGCAGCAGGAACACCGCGAAGAGCGCCGGCGTCAGCTTGATCGCCGCCGCGATCCCGATGCCCACTCCGGCCCAGCGGTGCCCGGGCTGCCGCGTCAGGTCCCACAACACGAGCACGGCGAGCAGCAGATTCACCTGCCCGTACCGCAGCGTCGTCCACACCGGCTCGCACCACACGGCCGCCGCCGACGCCCACCAGACGCTCTCCACGCGCGTGTGCCCGACGAGGCGCAGCGAGAGAGTCACGAACACCACAAGGAGGGCCAGATTTCCGGCTGTCGCCAGCGTCCGCATGCTCGCGGTGTCCAGCAGCGTCAGCGGCGTGAACAACAGCGCCGCGAACGGCGGGTACGTGGTGGGCAGATGGGCCTCGGTCGTGCGCAGCGCGTAGAGGTCGCCGCCCGTGCGTACCGTCTCGCCCTCCGCCCGGTACACCATCAGGTCGATCATCGACACGTGTGCGGCCCGCTGCGCGCACCAGAAGGCCGCGAAGGACAACAGGCACGCTCCCAGGGCGATGGGCGCACGGCGGCGGACACGGGGGAGCGCGATCACGGTCACGGACGCCGACACTATCCCCCATGTCCGTAATGTCGGCACAGCGCGGAATCGATTTGGTGGTGCACCGGGAGGACCGTGTAATGTTGGCGTCGCCGCCGGGGAGACCGGGCGGCAGAACGCAAGGGGCTATAGCTCAGTTGGTAGAGCGCCTGCATGGCATGCAGGAGGTCAGGAGTTCAATTCTCCTTAGCTCCACAAAAGTTGAAGGCGGGCCACCCGATCAGGGTGGCCCGCCTTCGTCGTGTTCAGCGGCCGCTGCCGAGCGCTCGACGGCCACGTCCCTTGGACAGGACGGGCAGGTTGTTGCGCGCCGGGGCGGAGGACGCGTCCTCGATACGCAGGGCCAGCGCCGGGCAGCGGCGTACGGCTCGCAGTGCCTTTGCTTCCGCGTACCGGGGCACCTGCGCCTGCGCGACGGTCGGGAAGCCGTCGGCGCCCAGCTCGAAGACCTCCGGAAGGATGTCCGCGCACAGGCCGTGCCCGCGGCACAGGGTCCAGTCGACATAGATCTTCTGGCGGCTGGGACCGGCCTCCTCCTGCGCCTGGCCGCCCGGGATGCCGGTGGGGAGCTGGCCGCCCTCGAAGAGCGGCAGAACGCCCTCCACGGGCCTTCCGCAGCCGTTTCCGAGGACATGCGCGGCCAGATCGTCCGTGAACGCCTTGAGGGTCGACTCGATGAACATCGAGGAGCCGTCGGGGTGCGAGCACGCGCCGCGCCGCTTGACGGCCTTGGCGACCTGCTTCACGGCCTCCAGGGCGGCCGGGCCGCCGCCGTTGAGGATGTCCTCCAGGCCGCGCGCCGCGGCGGGCAGACCGAGGTAGCAGGGACCGCACTGTCCCGCGCTCTCCTCGGCCAGCCACTGCGCCACCCGGAGCGACTCGCCGAGCGGGCACGTCTCCTGCCTGATCGGGAGAATCGCGCCGGCACCGAGGGCGCCGCCCACCGCGTCCAGGGAGTTGCGCGAGACGATCGCCTCGTTGACCGTCGCCGCGTCCAGCCACTTGCCGTGGTAGCCACCGGTCAGCACGCCCTGCGGCATGGGCGGAGCGCCCGCGAGCTGGAGCACGTAGCGCAGCGGTACACCGGTCGGGACCTCGATCACCATGGGGCGGGCGACCGCACCCGAGACGGTGAGCATGACGGTGCCGGGCTCGTCGTACAGGCCGGTGTTGCGGTACCGGTCCGGGCCGATGCGGGCGGCGATGGCCAGCTGGGCGTACGTCTCGGCGTTCGACAACAGCGTCGGCGCACCGCCGACGCCGCTCTGCGAGGCGCTGATCTTGCGGCCCGGTGGGATGGCCGGGCCGCCGTCGATGGAGCGGATGAGCGAGGCGGCCGCGCCGGTCACCATCCGCACCGGATTGCGCTGCACGCGCGCGCGGAGGGGCGATCCGCGGCGGTCGCTGAGCCCGCGCTCGGCCAGGGCGGCCTCCATGGACCGCTGGGTCGACTCGCGGGTCACCCCGATGACCAGAGTGCGCGCACCCATGGCCTCGGCCGCCAGCAGGGCTCCGTCCAGGATGAGATGCGGGGCACGGTTGATGAGCACCGTGTCCTTGCGGCAGGCGGGTTCGTCCTCACTTCCGTTGACGACCACCACGGGGCGGATGCCCTTTTTGATGGCCGACTCGGCGACCGAGCGCAGTTTCTTGCCGAAGGGGAAGCCCGCGCCGCCGCGGCCCTTCAGGGAGATCGCCTCGGCGAGGCCCGCGAGCTGTTCGCCGCCCATCGGTTCGAGCGGCCCATGCACCTTGAGGTGCATGGGTAGATCGAGTCGTTCAACCAGGTCGAAACCCGACGTGAGCTGCGGAAGTCCGACGACGCGGACCTCCGGGACGTCGGGCAGGGCCTCGTTCACTTAAAGCCTCCGGAAGGGGCATTCCATGGTTCACCGGAGCCAGGAGCGTCGAAGGCGCCCGGCAGTACGTCAGTCGTGGGACCGCTGTCGTACGTGTCGTTGGGGTTGTACGTACCGTAGGCGGGGTTCGTCTCACCGGTGTTGTACACGTCACTCGTGCCGTATCCATTGGCGGCCGAATTGTCATAGACGGGGATGTTGTATCCCGTGTCGGCGAGCGGGTCGTACGCGGAGCGGGGCGCCTCGCCGACGGGCGGCGGGGAGGGGATGGGCCAACTGCCCGACGTACTGCCACCGCTGTCCATGCGGGGCATCGTCTCCGTGGGCTGCATGTCCATGGGCATCTGGAAGCGCTCCGTGGGGGCGGGGCCCGTGGGATTCCCGCCGGGCGTGCCCGACACGGCCCGGTAGGCGGCGGCGAAGCCGGAGCCCGCGCCCGCGCCCGCGGCGGCAGGGTCGACCGGGGTCTGGTAGAGCGACTGTTCCGGGGACGGCGTGCGCTGCGGGGGTACGAACGAGTCTCCCGCGGACTGTGGAGCGGAGCGGGGGGCGAAGCCCGGCAGGGCAGTGTCCGCCAGGGCGGCACGGGATGCCGCCAGGTCATCGCGGGCCGAGCGGGTACCGGGGCCGTTGCCTTCGCCGAGGATCGCCAGGACCCGGTCGGCGACCCCGCGCTTGAAGGGGGCGGGCGCGATGCGCAGGGCGAGGGCGGCCATGACCGCGACCAGGCTCAGGCCGTACAGGATCACGAAGATCGGCTTTGCCTCGCGTCCGGCGTACAGGCCGTGGACCAGCGCGGAGCACCAGGCCGGGTACGCCAGCATGTGCATCGCGCGCCAGCGCGCCGCGACGGGTGCCGGAGATGCGAAGGCGCTGCGCAGCGCCCCGGTGACGGCCGTGAAGATCATGAGCAGCCCGGCCAGGGAGCCCAGGCCGATGAGGCCGGCGGTCCCCGTGACGCCGAGGCTGAAGGGGATCAGCACGGCGATCGCGGTGGTGTGGTCGAGCGCCAGCTTGACCGAGATGTGCAACAGCAGGAAGGCGACCGAGGACACCGCGGTCGTCCGGTGCACCGCCTGGGCGATCAGCCGCTGGCGTGTGTCGAGGAAGAGCCGGTCGGACGCGACCAGCCCCCAGATCACGGAGCAGGAGAGGGCGACCAGCGACAGTACGCCGGCGCCGAAGTTGAGGAAGTCACGGACTTTGTCACCTCCTGCGAGCACGATGAAGGGTATGAGGAGCAGGGCGGCACCAGTGGCCACCCCGTAGGTCGATCGGCCCGCCCGGGGCAGCGAGCCGGTGTTGCGGCGAGGGTTCATGGGGGGTTACTCCCAACGGTTCGGGGAAGCGGTCCCGAAGCCGCACTCTAAGTCGAGCCATACCGATGGGTACGAGGTTTGAGTTATTGCGTTGTTATCAACGGGCTGCGAGGGCCTCGTGTTGTCCCTTAGATTCTGTTACGCGAAGTAACATTTGAATATTGTTCAGTTTTTTGGCTTGATCACGACGGTGGCACGCGGTGTTTCGGCGCGGTCGGAAGCTCGTCGCGGCCTGCGCGGCGGCTGCGGTACCCTGACGCCATGCGTGCCGTACGCCTTCTGCTTAGCGAGCCGCGCTGATGAGTCCCGACCACTGACGATTCGTGGTCGGAATCGGCGCGGCGTCCCCTCCTGTGCGAGGGGATTTTTCATTTCTAAGCCGCTGGCAGAGACGATCGATGGAGCTTTGAGGATCATGAGCGAGACGAACCCCGCTGCCGCCTCCGAGGTGGCAGCGCCGCACCGCTACACGGCCGCGATGGCCGCGGAGATCGAGGCACGCTGGCAGGACTTCTGGGACGCCGAGGGCACCTATGAGGCGCCGAACCCGAGAGGTGACCTGGCGGGCGACCCCGCGCTGGTCGCCAAGCCCAAGAAGTTCATCATGGACATGTTCCCGTACCCCTCGGGTGCGGGCCTGCACGTCGGCCACCCGCTGGGCTACATCGCCACCGACGTATTCGCCAGGTTCCAGCGCATGACGGGCCACAACGTCCTGCACACCCTGGGCTTCGACGCCTTCGGCCTGCCCGCCGAGCAGTACGCCGTGCAGACGGGCACCCACCCGCGTGTGTCCACCGAGGCCAACATCGAGAACATGAAGGTCCAGCTGCGCGCGCTGGGCCTGGGCCACGACAAGCGCCGGTCGTTCGCCACGATCGACCCGGACTACTACAAGTGGACCCAGTGGATCTTCCTGCAGATCTTCAACTCCTGGTACGACGACGAGGCGGACAAGGCCCGTCCGATCTCCGCGCTGATCGCTCAGTTCGAGAGCGGCGAGCGCGCCGTGGTGGGCGATGACGGCCACGCGCGCGCGTGGAACGAGCTGACCGCCGCCGAACGTGCCGACGTGCTGAGCGGCTACCGGCTGGCGTACGCCTCCGACGCGCCCGTCAACTGGTGCCCCGGGCTGGGCACCGTACTGGCCAACGAGGAGGTCACGGCCGACGGTCGCTCCGAGCGCGGCAACTTCCCCGTCTTCAAGGCCAAGCTGCGTCAGTGGAACATGCGCATCACGGCCTACGCGGACCGCCTGCTGGACGACCTGGAGGCGCTGGACTGGCCCGAGGCCATCAAGCTGCAGCAGCGCAACTGGATCGGCCGCTCCGAGGGCGCCCGCGTCGACTTCCCGATCGACGGCGAAACCATCACGATCTTCACCACGCGCCAGGACACCCTGTTCGGCGCCACCTACATGGTGCTGGCGCCCGAACACCCGCTGGTCGACAAGTTCGTCCCGGACGCCTGGCCCGAGGGCACCCACGACGTGTGGACGGGCGGCCACGCCACGCCGGCCGAGGCCGTCGCCGCGTACCGCGCACAGGCCGCCTCGAAGTCGGACGTCGAGCGCCAGGCCGAGGCCAAGGACAAGACCGGCGTCTTCACCGGCGAGTACGCGACCAACCCGGTCAGCGGTGAGAAGATCCCGGTCTTCATCGCGGACTACGTGCTGATGGGCTACGGCACCGGCGCGATCATGGCCGTCCCGGCGGGCGACCAGCGCGACTTCGACTTCGCGCGGGCCTTCGAACTGCCGATCCGCTGCGTCGTCGAGCCGACCGACGGCCGTGGCACCGACACGTCGACGTGGGACAACGCCTTCGGGTCGTACGACGCGAAGATCATCAACTCCTCCAACGACGACATCTCGCTGGACGGCCTGGACGTCGCCGAGGCCAAGGAGCGCATCACCGAGTGGCTGGCCCGCAAGGGCATCGGCGAGGGCACCGTCAACTTCCGGCTGCGTGACTGGCTGTTCAGCCGCCAGCGCTACTGGGGCGAGCCCTTCCCGATCGTCTACGACGAGGACGGTGTCGCGCACCCGCTGCCCGAGTCGATGCTGCCCCTGGAACTGCCCGAGGTCGAGGACTACTCGCCGCGCACCTTCGACCCGGACGACGCCGACACGTCCCCGGAGACGCCGCTGTCCCGTAACGAGGACTGGGTGAACGTCACCCTGGACCTGGGCGACGGCCGGGGCCCGCAGAAGTACCGGCGTGAGACCAACACCATGCCCAACTGGGCCGGTTCGTGCTGGTACGAGCTGCGCTACCTGGACCCGCACAACGACCAGAAGCTGGTCGACCCGGCCATCGAGCAGTACTGGATGGGCCCGCGCGAGGGGCAGCCGCACGGTGGCGTCGACCTGTACGTGGGCGGCGCCGAGCACGCCGTGCTGCACCTGCTGTACGCGCGCTTCTGGTCGAAGGTCCTGTTCGACCTGGGCCATGTCTCGTCCCCCGAACCGTTCCACAAGCTGTTCAACCAGGGCATGATCCAGGCCTACGTCTATCGCGACAGCCGTGGCATCGCGGTGCCCGCCGCCGAGGTGGAGGAGCGCGACGGCGCGTACTACTACCAGGGCGAGAAGGTCTCCCGACTGCTGGGCAAGATGGGCAAGTCCCTGAAGAACGCGGTCACTCCGGACGAGATCTGCGCCGAGTACGGCGCGGACACCCTGCGCCTGTACGAGATGGCGATGGGTCCCCTGGATGTGTCGCGTCCGTGGGACACGCGCGCGGTGGTGGGCCAGTACCGGCTGCTGCAGCGGCTGTGGCGCAACGTCGTCGACGAGACCACGGGCGAGGTCACGGTGGTCGACGCCGTAGCCGACGAGGCCACTCTGCGGGCCCTGCACAAGGCGATCGACGGCGTGCGTCAGGACCTGGAGGGCCTGCGCTTCAACACCGCCATCGCCAAGGTCACCGAGCTGAACAACCACCTGACCAAGGTGGGCGGCCCGGTGTCGCGCCCGGTCGCCGAGGCTCTGGTGCTGCTGGTTGCGCCGCTGGCCCCGCACATCGCCGAGGAGCTGTGGCGCAAGCTGGGCCACACCGACTCGGTGGTCCACCAGGACTTCCCCTTGGCCGACCCCGTGTACGTCGTGGACGAGGCCGTGACCTGCGTCGTGCAGATCAAGGGCAAGGTCAAGGCGCGGCTGGAGGTCTCCCCGTCGATCTCCGACGAGGAACTGGAGAAGATCGCGCTGGCCGACGAGAAGGTCGTGGCCGCGCTGGACGGCGCCGGCATCCGCAAGGTGATCGTGCGGGCGCCGAAGCTGGTGAACATCGTTCCCGCGTAGATCGGGTGGGGTGGCCGAGCGCCCTGGTTCGGTTTCGGGCGGGACGTCGGGGTAGTCCCCTACGGGCAGGTTCGGGGTTCTTCTGGAACTCCGGACCTGCCCGTTGCGTTTACCGTTGAAGAGCGCCGCGGCGGCAGCCGCGACGGGCCCGAGGAGGAGCGTGTGGAAGCCGTGATCGCAGTAATCGCGCTGCTCTTCCTGCTGTTCGTGGTGCTGGGCGCGTATGCCACGGTGAAGGCGGTCGGCGCGGCGAAGCGAGGCGTGGACCGCACGATCTCGCAGGCCCGCCGCACGGTCGAGGACACCACTCTGCGCGCCAAGACCCTCGCCCAACCGGGCCCGGCGGGCGAGATCGCCCAGTTGAGGCTGAAGCTGCGCACGTCGATGCGGGCCACACAGGACGCGTTGCAGGCGGGGGCGACCGACGACGAGTCCCTGAAGGAATCCCTGGGGCTCTTCGAGCGGCTCAGTGTGCACGGGCGCGAGCTGGACGACGAGCTCAAGCGCCTGGAGTCCGAACCTGACAAGGGTGCACTCATCGTCCGGCTGCCCGGGCTGCGTGAGCGTACGGAGCGGATCACGCAGTCCGCGGATTCGCTGCGCTGGGCGGCGCGCGACCGGGCCCGCCGGTTCGCGGACGACGACCTGGACTCGCTGAGCGCGCAGATCGACGTCGAGGCGGGTGCGTTGCGGCACTGGACGACCGAGCCGAAGCCCGCGGCCTCCTGGCCCGAGACACCGGCGCCGGACGCGGCCGCTTCCTCCGGCCAGACCTGGCCGAGGCCTCCTGAGTCCCGTACCGCCGACGAGCCGACGCCTCCCGCCATCACTCCACCGGGTCGACAGCCCAGCTACCCCTGGCAGAAGAAGGCCCGTCCCGAGAGCACGACTTGACCAGACCTCGACCGCAGGTGGGAGGGGCCGGGCTGCCGTCCGGGCCCCCCGCCGGGTAACCTCCAGTTCATGTCCCGCCATGTCGCGATCGTCACCGATTCAACGGCCTACTTGCCGCCCCGGACGATGGAGCGCCACGGCATCACCGCGGTGCCCCTGACCGTGGTTCTCGGCGATCAGGCACTCGAAGAGGGCACGGAGATCTCGGCCCGCTCCCTGGCCCAGGCGCTCCAGAAGCGGCGCCCTGTCACCACGTCCCGTCCCAGCCCCGAGGTCTTCGCCGCGACGTACCGCAAGGTCGCCGAGTCGGGCGCGACCGGCATCGTCTCCCTGCACCTGTCCGCCGAGTTCTCGGGCACGTACGACGCCGCGGTCCTCGCGGCCCGGGAGTCTCCGGTGCCCGTGCGCGTGGTGGACACGGGGATGGTCGCGATGGCTCTCGGGTTCTGCGCGCTGTCCGCCGCGGAGTCCGCGGAGTCGGGGGGCACGATCGACGAGGCGGTTACGGCCGCCGAGAAGCGGGCCGCCGATACCTCCGCGTACTTCTACGTCGACACCCTCGATTATCTGCGTCGCGGCGGTCGCATCGGGGCCGCGCAGGCGCTGCTGGGCTCCGCGCTCGCGGTGAAGCCGCTGCTGCAACTGGACGGCGGGCGCATCGAACTCCTGGAGAAGGTACGGACGGCGTCCAAGGCGATCGCCCGGCTCGAGGAGATCGTGGCCGAACGCGCGGGCAGCGCCCAGGTCGACATCGCCGTGCACCATCTCGCCGCTCCCGAGCGGGCGTCGGCCCTCGCGGACCGGTTGCGGGGGCGGGTGCCGGGCCTGGCCGATCTGCATGTGAGTGAGGTCGGGGCAGTGATCGGGGCGCATACCGGGCCCGGGTTGTTGGGGGCGGTTATCTCGCCTCGATGAGGCTCGGGGCTTGGGCCGGGTGAGGCTGAAGGGGCCGGCAGGGGTGGATGTGTCGGCTGTGGCTCGTGTGGGTGACCGGGTTATCCACAACTAGGCGGTAGTCCACGGGAATTGAGCAAGATCATCGCGAAAGCGGTGGGTTGCCCGATCCTCGACGCATGGCACTTCGATCACGCTCACGCACCGCCACTCCGACCAGTGGCCCGGGCCGCGGTCCCGTTTCCGACGGCCGCACCCGCCATCGCCGTAACCACCCGCGGAACCGCCCCGGCAACCGCACCCGACGCCACGAGGCCTCGGCCGAGGCACTCCGCTTGCGCGCGCAGGCACTCTTCCCCGAAACGGGCAAGGTGCGGGGAAAGTCGGGGAACGGTCCGCCGGGGGTGGATCGTGATGTGGGAGCTCCAAGGGCGAGAACCTCGGCGGGAGTTGGGGTCGCTCACGTGTGGGGGAGCGTCGCGCCTCCGCTCGACGGGGCCGTGAAGCGTGACGCTTCGGGTTCGGGGCCGGTAGGCGACGCCCCATCAGAGGTCCCCGTGCGCAATGCGGCGGGGGTGTGGCGGGAGCGGGCCGGGTCTGCCGTCCGGGAGCGGATGCCCCTGTGGTTGCAGTCGAGGTGTGGCCTCGAGCGCAAGAGCGTGGCCGCGCTCATGGTGCTGCTCTCGGTGGCCGCGGTCTTTGCCCTGCAGCACTTCTGGGCCGGCAGGACGCAATCAGTGCGGGCTCCCGAGGTGGTGCGGGCAGTGGCTCCGTACGGCGGACAGGATGGACAGGACGGCGAAGACGGGGCGAACGGAGCGGGCGGACAGGACGCAGCGGCGGGGCGGAAGGCGGCTCAGCAGCCTGGTACCTCGGCCGGGGCACTCAACCCGGTCGGCTCGGCCGGGACCGTGATCGTGGTGGACGTCCGCGGCAAGGTGCGCAGTCCTGGGCTCCAACGATTGTCGGCCGGCTCCCGGGTCGAGGATGCGCTGCGGGCCGCCGGCGGGGTCCGGCCGGGCGCGAACACGGAGGGGCTCAACCGCGCCCGCCTCCTCGTGGACGGCGAACAGGTCGTGGTCGGCGCTCCGGCTCCCGTGGCGGGAACAGTCACGGGCGGTGGCATTGGGGTCACTGGCACCGGTGGATCCGCTTCCGGGGTGGCACCCTCCGCTCCCGTCCCCCTCAACACGGCCACCGTGGACCAGCTCGACATCCTTCCGGGCGTGGGTCCCGTCCTCGCCCAGCACATCATCGAATACCGCACCCAGCACGGGGGCTTCCGCTCGGTCGACGAACTCCGCGAGGTCAATGGAATCGGCGACCGCCGGTTCGCCGATCTGCAGAACCTCGTACGGCTATGAGCGGGGCGAAGGGGGTGAGCTCGGTCGGGGCGGTTGGGTCCACTGGGGTCGGGTTCGGGGTGGCGCGGGGGCATTCGGACTCGGCACCGGTGCCCTCCGTGTCTGCCGTGCCCTCCGTACCCGCCGTGCCCTCCGTACCCGCCGTGCCTACCGTGCCCTCCGTTTCCGCGGATGCCGTGGCGGGCCGCCGAGCCGTGCATATGGCCTCGGGCAAGCGTCTGGGCGCCGCGCATCCCCGGGCGGAAGGACCAACGGATCTGCGGCTCGTGCCGCCCGCTCTCGCGGCCTGGGTGACGGCGGCGGTGGCGCTGGGAGCCCCGCCCGGATGGGTCACGGGTGTGGTGGTGGGCGGCCTGATCCTGGGCGGCGCCTTGCTGGCTGCCGGGCGGAGAAGGGTGCGCACCACGGAGGAGCACGGTGAACGGCGGTCGCCCGCGTGGCCGTGGGTCTCCGTCGCCGCCGTGCTGCTCTGTGTGGCAGCGGCCGCCGCCTCCGCGGGGTTGCACGGGGCGGATCTGCGCCGCGGACCGATCCCTTCCCTGGCGCGGCAGTATGCCCAGGTGACCGCTGAGGTGGAGGTCACCTCCGATCCGCGGCTCACCCGTCCTCGGATCAAGGGAGATCACGCGACCCCGACGGCCGTGCTGCTGGAGGCGGAGGTCCGGCGCGTGACGCGCGCGGACGGAGGCGGGGCGAGTGTGGAAACGCGCACGCCTGTGCTGGTGATCGTCGACGCGAGCTCGCCGAGGGGCTCGCCTCGGCTGCCTGATCGGCGTTCGCCCTGGCTGTCGTTGCTGCCGTCCACCCGGTTGCGGGTGGCCGCGCGGCTGGCGCCCGCCTTGTCGGGAGGCGATCGGATCGCGGCCGTGTTGCGGGTGCGGGGGAGTGGGCCGCCGAAGGTGGTGAGGGAACCGTCCGGGGCACAGCGGTTCGCCGGTCGCTTGCGCGAGGGGCTGCGGGAGGCGACCGAGGAGCTGGACGCGGACGCGCGGGCGCTGCTGCCGGGGCTGGTCGTGGGGGACACCTCCCGGGTCACACCGGAGCTGGACGAGGCCTTCAAGGCGACGGATCTGACTCATTTGCTCGCCGTCAGTGGGGGTAACTTCACGATTTTGTTGGCCCTGTTCATCGGACCGCCGGGGCTGGCCCAGCGTGTGGAGCGGCGGGGCCTCGCACCACGGCTGGGCGTTCCGCTGCGGGCGACCGCACTGCTCGGTGGCGCGGTCACGCTCGGCTTCGTGATCGTGTGCCGGCCGGACCCGAGCGTGCTGCGGGCCGCGGCCTGCGGCGGGATCGCACTGCTGGCCATCGCGACCGGACGCCGCCGATCGCTGATTCCCGCGCTGGCCACGGCCGTCCTGCTGCTGGTGCTGTACGACCCCTGGCTGTCCCGTAGCTACGGCTTTCTGCTCTCCGTCCTGGCGACCGGCGCCCTGCTCACGCTCGCCCCACGATGGAGTGCGGCACTCCGGAGGCGCAGAGTGCCGCCGCGTCTGGCCGAGGCACTCGCCGCCGCGGGAGCCGCGCAAGCCCTGTGCGCACCGGTCGTCGTTGTCCTGTCGGCCCGGGTGAGCCTGGTGGCGGTGCCGTGCAATCTGCTCGCGGAGTTCGCCGTCGCGCCGGCCACCGTGCTGGGTTTCGCGACACTCGCGACTGCGTCGGTGGCGCTGCCGGTTGCCAAGGGGCTGGCGTGGACCGCGAGTTGGCCTGCTGGATGGATCGCGGACATCGCTCGTGGCGGCGCCGCGCTGCCCGGTGGGGGAGTGGACTGGCCGGGGAGTTGGACGGGGGCCCTGCTGCTCGCCCTTCTCATGGCGGTCGTCGTGCTCGTCGGCCGACGGCTCCTGAGACACCCATGGTTGAGCGGTGCCTGCGTTGTCGTGTTCCTGCTGGTCGTGGTGCAGCCGACATCACTCACCAAGGTGATCACGGGATGGCCGCCGCCCGGCTGGCGACTCGCGATGTGCGACGTGGGGCAGGGCGACGCGACGGTACTCGCGGCGGGCGACGGCACGGCAGTGGTGGTGGACGCGGGGCCCGATCCGATGCTGGTCGACCGCTGTCTGAGCGCGCTCGGCATCACCCGGATTCCGCTCGTGGTGCTGACGCACTTCCACGCCGACCATGTGGCGGGGCTGCCGGGCGTGCTGCGTGGGCGTTCGGTGGGGGCGATCGAGACGACCGGTTTCGAGGAGCCTCCGGACCAGGTCGAGTTCGTACGGAGGGAGGCGGCCGCACGGCGCATCACGATGACACAGGCCGTGGCGGGGGAACGGCGGCGCACAGGAGATCTCGACTGGCAGGTGCTGTGGCCGCCGCCGAACCCGGCCCCGACGTCGGACGGTCCCAACGACTCCAGCGTCGCCCTGCTCGTGCGGTCGGCGGGGCTGCGGCTGCTGTTGCTCGGCGACCTTGAACCACCGGCGCAGCAGGCGCTGTTGAGATCGCCCGCGGCCGCGGAGGTGGCGGGAGTGGACGTGCTCAAGGTCGCCCATCATGGCTCGGCCTACCAGGATCCGGGGCTCATACGCACAGTGGCCCCGCGGCTTGCCCTGATTTCTTGCGGTAGGGACAACCCGTACGGACATCCCGCGCCCAGCACGGTCGCGGCGCTGCGGGCCGGGGGTGCTGTGGTGCTGCGTACGGACGAGGACGGGGCACTGGCCGTCGCCGGTGGGAGCGGAGGGCTGAGCGTGGCGAGAGACTGAGGGCATGAATTCCGCACAGGCCGATGCCTACCTTCGTCGGATCGGGGCCCCGCACCCCGCGTGGCCCACCTCCGGTGTGCTGCGTGAGCTGCAGCTTCGCCATCTGGAGACGGTGCCGTTCGAGAACCTGTCGATCCATCTGGGTGAGGAGATAGTGCTGGAGGAGAAGCGACTGCTGGACAAGGTGGTGGGCGCACGCAGGGGTGGTTTTTGCTACGAACTGAACGGCGCGTTCGGGGCGTTGCTGGGGGCGCTGGGATTCGACGTGACGCTGCTCGCGGCGCGGGTGTATGGCGAGGAGGGGCGGCTCGGGATCCCGTACGACCATCTCGCGCTGCGGGTGCGGACGGTGGACGGGGGTGACTGGCTGGCGGACGTCGGGTTCGGGGCGCACAGCCACTATCCGCTGGCTTTCGGGGAGCGGTCCGAACAGGCGGATCCGGGCGGCACCTTCCGGGTCCTCGAAGCGGGACCGGACGCGGCGGGGGTGCGGGGCGTCGGTGGGAGGCGCGAGGCGGAGGATCTGGACGTCATCCGGAACGGTGGGCCGCTGTACCGCCTGGAGGTGCGGCCGCGGGTGCTTGGGGATTTCGTGGCGGGGGCCTGGTGGAACAGCACGTCGCCGGTGTCGCATTTCGTGCGGTCGCTGGTCTGTTCGCGGGTCACGGAGGGCGGAGGGCGGATCACGCTGAGCGGTCGGAGCTTGACGGTGACGACGGCCGACGGGGTGAAGGAGGTGTCGGATCTGACTACGGACGAGGAGGTGTTGGTCACTTATCGGGAGCGCTTCGGGATCGAGTTGGACCGGGTGCCGGAGGTGCGGAAAAACTGACCGGAGCGGTCAAATGGGGTGAGTAGTGCCCCAAGCGGGGTTACTCGTGCGTAGTCCCAGCCCATGCGCTGGATTCCCGTGACGCGGTCGCGTGGTGCCTCGAAAGCCGCGCTAGTGGTGCGGGGGGTGTGTTTCGGCTTGGGGTGCGTCGTGACCGACCCTGGCGTCGGGACTGTCGGGCGTAGCGGAAAATGTCCTCGTGAGCGATGTGAGACATGTGTTGGTGCTGCCGGACCGCGATGCTGCGGAAGAGGCGGCGGAGGCGATCGGTGACCGGTTCGGGCTCGACGAGGAGCCGCAGCTCGTACGGGACGCGCTGGCTGGCGAGGACGATGCCGAGGACGCGCAGTGGCTGGTGGTCCTGACGGATCCCCGGGAGCGGCTCGATCCGAAGGAACTGGACGAGTTCGCGAGGGAGTGGGACGGGTGGCGCGAGGAGCCGTAGGGCTCCGCGGGGGAGGGGGAGGGGGAGGGGGAGGGGGAGGGGGCCGGAGACCGTGGGTGGTTCGTGAGCTGCTGGGCATTCGTGGGTTGAGGGGCGGGTGGTCCGCCCACTCGTCGGGCGTTGTCAGTGGCGCGTGGGATGCTTGTCGAGATGGCCAGGAAGACTGCTGATGACGACCCTCTCGCCCCCGTCACGCTTGCCGTGGGCCAGGAGGATCTCCTGCTCGATCGTGCCGTGCAGGAGGTGGTGGCCGCTGCCAGGGCCGCCGACGCCGACACGGATGTACGGGACCTCACCCCGGACCAGTTGCAGCCCGGCACGCTTGCCGAGCTGACGAGTCCGTCGCTCTTCTCCGAGCGCAAGGTCGTGGTCGTACGCAATGCGCAGGATCTGTCGGCCGACACCGTCAAGGATGTGAAGGCGTATCTGGGGGCGCCGGCTGAGGAGATCACCCTCGTGCTGCTGCACGCGGGTGCGGCCAAGGGCAAGGGGCTGCTCGATGCCGCGCGCAAGGTGGGGGCGCGGGAGGTGGCGTGCCCCAAGATGACGAAGCCCGCGGATCGGCTGGCGTTCGTGCGCAGCGAGTTCCGGGCGCTCGGGAGGTCTGCCACGCCTGAGGCCTGTCAGGCGCTCGTCGATTCCATCGGGAGTGATCTCCGGGAGTTGGCCGCCGCGGTGTCTCAGCTGACCGCGGATGTCGAGGGGACGATCGACGAGGCCGTGGTCGGGCGGTATTACACCGGGCGGGCCGAGGCGTCGAGTTTTACCGTGGCCGATCGGGCCGTGGAGGGGCGGGCCGCGGAGGCGTTGGAGGCGTTGCGGTGGTCCCTGGCGACCGGGGTCGCGCCCGTCATGATCACCAGTGCGTTGGCGCAGGGGGTGCGGGCGATCGGGAAGCTGTCGTCCGCGCGCGGGGGGCGTCCGGCTGATCTTGCGCGGGAGTTGGGGATGCCGCCGTGGAAGATCGATCGGGTGCGGCAGCAGATGCGGGGGTGGACGCCGGACGGGGTCGCTGTCGCGTTGCGGGCTGTCGCTGACGCGGATGCCGGTGTCAAGGGTGGCGGGGATGATCCCGCGTTCGCCCTGGAGAAGGCGGTTGTTGCCATTGCCCGGGCGGCTCGGTCCCGACGGGGTTAGGGTCTGTCGTTTGGATCACGCCGCGGACGCGGGGTCCGGCACACGCGTCTGCGGCGTTGTCGTCGGTTGCCGATGCTCCGCATCGACGCCCTCCTCCGCCTTGTAGCCGCGCTCACCGGCGCCGACAAGGCATCGCCGATTCCCCGCGACCTGGTCCAAACGACAGGCCCTAGTCCCCGGGGACGCTTCCACGCCGAAGGCCCCGCTCTCCCTCCTGGGGAAGGAGGGGGAGCGGGGCCTTCGGTTCACGATGTTGGGTCCGTGCCCGCGTGGCGAACGCAGGCCGCGCACAGACCCGGGGGTGCCGGTCAGGAGCGGATGAGAGGGCCCGCTGGGTCCCTTCCGGCGGTCAAGTCGAGTTGGACTCAGCCCTTGAGGGAGACGACCTTGGAAGCAAGCGCCGACTTCTTGTTGGCGGCCTGGTTCTTGTGGATGACGCCCTTCGAGACGGCCTTGTCGAGCTGGCGCGCCGCGGCGCGCTGGTACTCGGTGGCCTTCTCGACGTCACCCGCGGCAGCAGCCTCGCGGGCCTTGCGGATCGCGGTCTTCAGGGAAGACTTGACGGCCTTGTTGCGCTGCCGGGCCTTCTCGTTGGTCTTGATCCGCTTGATCTGGGACTTGATGTTCGCCACGAATGAGCCTTTACAGGTTCAGGCACGCGAGACAGCACGTCTCACACGCCGTTTGATTTCCTTGGGGTGTGCCTCCTGCAGAGAGGGCATGAGACACAGCCACCCAGGCTACCAGCCGTCGCGCGACCGGCCCAAACCGGTCGCAGCTCCCCACCCGTGGGACGATGGAGCCTACGTATCGATCCGACCCGAGGCGACAGGCGCCTCAAGAGACAGGACCCTGCGTGCCCGCGACCCCTAACAATGTGCCCGAGCCGAGCCGTACCGCCCCGGCTCTGATCCGCAATTTCTGCATCATCGCGCACATCGACCACGGCAAGTCCACGCTCGCCGACCGCATGCTTCAGCTGACCGGGGTGGTCGAGCAGCGGCAGATGCGTGCTCAGTACCTCGACCGTATGGACATCGAGCGCGAGCGCGGCATCACGATCAAGTCCCAGGCGGTCCGACTGCCCTGGGCCCCGACCGAGGACCCGGGCAACACCCACATCCTCAACATGATCGACACCCCCGGGCACGTGGACTTCACGTATGAGGTGTCCCGGTCGCTTGCCGCCTGCGAGGGGACCGTCCTGCTCGTCGACGCCGCCCAGGGCATCGAGGCCCAGACCCTCGCGAATCTGTACCTCGCGATGGAGAACGACCTCAAGATCATCCCCGTACTGAACAAGATCGACCTGCCGGCCGCGCAGCCCGAGAAGTTCGCCGAGGAGCTCGCCAACCTCATCGGCTGCGATCCCGGCG
This sequence comes from Streptomyces sp. NPDC048275, assembly GCF_040652275.1. Classification (NCBI taxonomy): domain Bacteria; kingdom Bacillati; phylum Actinomycetota; class Actinomycetes; order Kitasatosporales; family Streptomycetaceae; genus Streptomyces; species Streptomyces sp. NPDC048275. The sequence goes on along the minus strand of NZ_JBEZLR010000040.1, from coordinate 10,853 downwards.
ACGTGCTGAAGGTCTCCGCCAAGACCGGCCTGGGCGTCGAGGCGCTGCTGGACAAGGTCGTCGCCGAGATTCCGGCCCCGGTCGGCGTCCAGGACGCGCCCGCCCGCGCGATGATCTTCGACTCCGTCTACGACTCCTACCGGGGTGTCGTGACGTACGTACGTGTCATCGACGGTCAGCTCAACAAGCGCGAGCGGATCCGGATGATGTCCACGGGAGCCACGCATGAGCTCCTCGAGATCGGGACGAACTCGCCGGAAATGCTTCCGGCCGACGGGCTCGGTGTGGGTGAGGTGGGTTACCTCATCACCGGTGTGAAGGACGTCCGGCAGTCCAAGGTCGGTGACACGATCACCACCCTGCACAAGGGGGCGACCGAGGCGCTCGGCGGGTACAAGGACCCCAAGCCCATGGTCTTCTCCGGGCTCTATCCGCTGGACGGGTCCGACTACCCCGAGCTGCGCGATGCCCTCGACAAGCTGCAGCTCAACGACGCCGCGCTGGTCTATGAGCCGGAGACCTCGGCCGCGCTCGGGTTCGGGTTCCGTGTCGGGTTCCTGGGGCTGCTGCACCTCGATGTCATCCGGGAGCGGCTCGAGCGTGAGTTCGGACTCGATCTCATCGCCACCGCGCCCAACGTCGTCTATCGGGTGCTGATGGAGGACGGCAGCGAGCACACCGTCACCAACCCGAGCGAGTTCCCCGAGGGGAAGCTCAGCGAGGTGTACGAGCCCGTCGTACGCGCCACCATCCTCGCGCCCTCCGAGTTCATCGGCTCGATCATGGAGCTGTGCCAGACCCGGCGCGGCACCCTGCTCGGCATGGACTATCTGTCGGAGGACCGGGTCGAGATCCGCTACACGCTGCCCCTCGCGGAGATCGTCTTCGACTTCTTCGACCAGCTGAAGTCCAAGACCCGCGGCTACGCCTCGCTCGACTACGAGCCCACCGGCGAGCAGGCCTCCAGCCTGGTCAAGGTCGACATCCTGCTGCACGGCGACAAGGTGGACGCCTTCTCGGCGATCACCCACAAGGACGCGGCGTACGCGTACGGTGTGCGGCTCGTCGCCAAGCTGCGCGAGCTGATTCCGCGGCAGGCCTTCGAGGTGCCGATCCAGGCCGCCGTCGGTTCGCGGGTCATCGCCCGCGAGACCATCCGCGCCATCCGCAAGGACGTCCTCGCCAAGTGCTACGGCGGTGACATCTCCCGTAAGCGGAAGCTGCTGGAGAAGCAGAAGGAAGGCAAGAAGCGGATGAAGATGGTGGGCTCTGTGGAGGTTCCGCAAGAAGCCTTCATCGCCGTGCTGTCCAGCGACGACAGCGGTGGCTCGGCCAAGGGCAAGAAGTAGTCACGCGCGGCACGACGACTTCGTCGATTTCCAGGGCCCGTTGCGCTTCGGCGCGGCGGGCCCTATCTCTGTTCTGGGGGCGTTCTGGGGCGTTCTCGGGGGGAAGTGCTGTAGGAAGCGACAGCACGCCGCCTCTTACGCAGTGGCCGGTCGCGCTCTACTCTGATCACTGCTCGATAGTTACTCGCGAGTTAAACAACAGCCGCAAATTGAGCCAGCCGCACTGTTGCGGGCCCCGGAGGATGTCGTGAGCGACACACAGACCCTGATCGAGAACCGTCCGCCGTCCGTGGCGGCCCTCTTCCTGGAGCGTGTGGCGGCCACGCCGGCCGCCGAGGCCTACCGCTACCCCGTCCCGCCGGCGGGCGAGGGTCCCGACGACTGGAAGTCGCTGACCTGGGCGCAGGCCGCCGAGCGGGTCTACGCCATCGCGGCCGGACTGATCGAACTGGGTGTCCAGCCGGAACAGCGCGTCGCGCTCGCCTCCTCCACTCGGGTCGAGTGGATCCTCGCCGATTTCGGCATCATGTGCGCGGGTGCGGCCACCACGACGGTCTACCCGCAGACGAACGCCGAGGAGTCCGCGTTCATCCTCTCCGACTCGGCCAGCAAGGTCCTGATCGCGGAGGACGCGGCCCAGCTCGCCAAGGTGCGGGAGAAGCGCGCCGAGCTGCCCGAGCTCACCCATGTCGTGGTCATCGACCCCACGGGCGTGGAGACCGGCGACTGGGTGCTCAGCCTCGCCGAGCTGGAGACCCGCGGTGCCGCCCACCTGGAGAAGAACCCCGACCTGATCAAGGAGAAGGTCGGTGCGATCACCGCCGACCAGCTCGCCACGCTCATCTACACCTCCGGCACCACGGGCCGCCCCAAGGGCGTCCGCCTCCCGCACGACAACTGGTCGTACATGGCGAAGGCCATCGCCGCGACCGGGCTGCTCGGCCCCGACGACGTGCAGTACCTCTGGCTGCCGCTCGCCCACGTCTTCGGCAAGGTGCTCACGTCCGGCCAGATCGAGATCGGGCACGTCACCGCCGTCGACGGCCGGGTGGACAAGATCATCGAGAATCTGCCGGTGGTGCAGCCGACGTACATGGCGGCCGTCCCCCGCATCTTCGAGAAGGTCTACAACGGGGTCGCGGCCAAGGCGCGGGCCGGCGGCGGCGCCAAGTACAAGATCTTCCAGTGGGCCGCCGAGGTCGCCCGAGCGTACGCGAAGGCCAGCCAGGACAACTTCCGCCGCACCGGCACCGCCTCCGTCCCCTTCGCGCTCGGTGCCAAGCACAAGGTCGCGGACGCGCTCGTGTACGCCAAGATCCGTGAGGCCTTCGGCGGCAAGCTGCGGGCCTGCGTCTCCGGCTCCGCCGCGCTCGCGCCCGATATCGGCTACTTCTTCGCCGGCGCCGGCATCCACATCCTGGAGGGGTACGGCCTCACGGAGTCCTCCGCCGCCTCCTTCGTGAACCCCGGGGAGGCGTACCGCATCGGCACGGTCGGCAAGCCCGTGCCCGGCACCGAGGTGCGCATCGCGGACGACGGCGAGATCCTGCTGCGTGGCCCCGGCATCATGGAGGGCTACCACGGGCTGCCGGAGAAGACCGCCGAGGTTCTGGAGGAGGACGGCTGGTTCCACACCGGTGACATCGGCGAGCTGTCCCCGGACGGGTATCTGAGGATCACCGACCGGAAGAAGGACCTGATCAAGACGTCCGGCGGCAAGTACATCGCGCCCGCCGAGGTCGAGGGTCTGTTCAAGGCCGTATGCCCGTACGTCTCCAACATCCTCGTGCACGGCGCCGACCGGAACTTCTGCACCGCGCTCATCGCCCTCGAAGAGCCGTCCATTCTGGACTGGGCGAAGGAGAACGGACTGGAGGGCAAGTCGTACGCCGATGTCGTCGCCGCGCCGGCCACCGTCGAGCTGATCGACGGCTACGTCAAGGAGCTCAACGGGGGGCTTCAGCGGTGGCAGACCATCAAGAAGTTCCGGTTGCTGCCGCGGGATCTCGATGTGGAGCACGGGGAGATCACGCCGAGTCTGAAGGTGAAGCGGCCGGTGGTCGAGCGGGAGTACAAGGAGCTGATCGAGGAGATGTACGCCGGCTCGCGGGAGGCGTGAGCCCCCCGAGGGGCTGAGCCTCTTACGGGGCGCGGTTGTCCCTCAAGGCGGTCACCAGCCTCTGTAGTTCCCGGACCTGCCTGCGCAGGTCCGGGATGTCCGGCTGGTCATCGGCGCTCAGTTGCTTCTCCAGGGCCGCCAGACGGGTGCTCACCTGGGCAGCGTGGGTGTGCTCCTGGGTGAGTATGCGTTCCAGTTGCTGGTTCTTGCGGTGCAGGTCCAGGAAGACCGTCACCTTGGCGCGCAGCACCCATGGGTCGAAGGGTTTCGTCAGGTAGTCGGCGGCGCCGGTCGCGTAGCCGCGGAAGGCGTAGCCCGCGTCGGCGTCGGTGCCGGTCAGAAAGATGATGGGGACGTCCTTGGTCTGGTCGAGCCGCTTGATGTTGGCGGCGGTCTCGAAGCCGTCCATGCCTGGCATCCGGATGTCGAGCAGGACGACGGCGAACCGCTGCCGCAGCAGGGCCTTCATCGCCTCCTCGCCCGAACGCGCGCGCACCAGCGGCTCGTTGAGGGACCCCAGGACGGCCTCCAGCGCGATCAGGTTGTCCTCCATGTCGTCGACCAGGAGGATGCTGGCGCGCTCGTCGGTCGTTTCCTCAGCGCTCATGGTGACTGTGCCTCACTCGGTCGTCGGCGGGACCGAGGCCTCCCCTGGTATGCCCGGTCCCGGAACAACGGATTCGGGAACGTCGTCGCCCTGTTCGTCGAGGTCTGTGCCCTCCGGGTCGAGGAGGGCGCAGACGACGGTGAGGAGCTGGTCGACGTCCACCGGCTTGGGTACGTAGTCGTTGGCACCGCGCGCGATGGATTTCTCGCGGTCTCCCGGCATCGCCTTCGCGGTGAGCGCGACGATGGGCAGGCCTGTCCAGCGGGGGGTGCGGCGGATGGCGGAGATCGTTTCGTAGCCGTCCATCTCCGGCATCATGATGTCCATCAGGACGAGTTCGACGTCGGGGTTGCGCTCCAGGGTCTCGATTCCCTCGCGGCCGTTCTCCGCGTACAGGACGGGCATGCCGACGCGGCCCAGGACATGGGTGAGCGCGAAGACGTTGCGGATGTCGTCGTCAACGATCAACACCCGTCGCCCCGGCAGGACCTGGCCCGCGCGGCCGGACTTCCAGGCCTCCAGTTTGGTGGGTGTCGGCCAGGAGTCGTCGGTGTCGTGGGCGGTGTAGGGCTCGGTGGACAGCTGTTCCGGTACGGGCAGCGGGCGGTTCTCCGCCACGGGTCCGGTCGCCGCGTGACCGGGGCTGATGACAGGGACGTACAGCGTGAAGGTGGAGCCCTTGCCGGGGGCGCTCTCCGCGATGATGCGGCCGCCGAGCAGGCCGGCGATCTCCCGGCTGATCGACAGGCCGAGGCCGGTGCCGCCGTACTTGCGGTTGGTGGTGCCGTCGGCCTGCTGGAACGCCTCGAAGATCACCGGGAGTTTCTCCGCGGCGATGCCGATGCCGGTGTCGGATACGGCGAAGGCGATCACGTCGTCGCTGTTCTCGCCGGTGAAGGTGTGGTCGGGGTCCTTGAGACGGTTGACGCGCAGCTCGACCCGGCCGGTCGCGGTGAACTTGATCGCGTTGGAGAGCAGGTTGCGCAGGATCTGCTGGAGCCGCTGCTCGTCCGAGTACATCTCGCGCGGTACGTCCTCGCCGACCGCCACCTCGAAGGCGAGCCCCCGGTCCAGGGTGAGGGGACGAAAGGTGGCGTGGACGTAGTCCAGCAGCTTGATGAGGGGGAGCCGCTTCGGGCGTACGTCCATACGGCCCGCCTCGATCTTCGACAGGTCGAGGATGTCGTTGATGAGCTGGAGGAGGTCGGAGCCCGAGCGGTGGATCGTCGTCGCGAACTGGACTTCCTGGTCGGAGAGATGGCCGTCCGGGTTGTCGGAGAGGAGGCGGGCGAGGATCAGCAATGAGTTGAGCGGCGTGCGCAGTTCGTGCGACATGTTCGCCAGGAACTCCGACTTGTACTGGGAGCTGGTCGCCAGGAGCGCGGCCTTCTCCTCCAGTTCGGCGTTCGAGCGCTGCAACTCCGCCTGTTGTGACTGGAGTTCGTCGGAGCGGTCCTGGAGCTGGATGGCCAGCCGCTGGGACTCGCCGAGCAGGGACTCGGTGCGGGAGTTGGCGATGATGGTGTTGATGGCGACGCCGATGGTGTTCACGAACTGGTCGAAGAACGCCAGGTGGACGTCGGAGAAGCGGGAGAACGAGGCGAGTTCGATGACGCCCAGCAGCTTGTCCTCGAAGAGGATCGGGATGATGACGACGCTCGCCGGAGCCGCCTCCCCCAGACCGCTGTTGATCTTGATGTAGTCCGGTGGGGCTTCTTCGACGAGGATGCGCTTCTTCTCGCGCGCCGCCTGCCGGACGAGTCCGTGCACCGGCATGCCGCCCGTGTCGACGGTCGCGCCCTGCGCCGAGCCGTACCCGGCGATGAAGGCGAGACCCTTGGTGGGCACGGCCGTACGCAGGGACGTACCGTCCTCCTCCGGGTCGGCCAGGAAGAAGGCGCCGTACTGCGCGTTCACCAGCGGGGTCAGCTCGCGCAGGATCAGGTCGGCGACCTCCATCAGATCCCGGTGGCCCTGCATCAGCGCGGCGAGCCGGGCGAGGTTCGACTCCAGCCAGTCCTTCGCGCGGGTGGTCTCGCGGAGGTTGGCCACCATCAGGTTGATGTTGTCCTTCAGCTCGGCGACCTCGCCCTGGGTCTCCACGGTGATGGAGCGGGACATGTCGCCCTGGGCCACCGCGGAGGCCACCTCGGCGATCGCGCGGACCTGGGTGGTGAGGTTGGAGGCCAGCTCGTTCACGTTCGTCGTCAGGCGCTTCCAGGTGCCGTACACACCCTCGACCCTTGCCTGGCCGCCGAGTTGACCCTCCGAACCCACCTCGCGGGCCACCCGGGTGACCTCCGAGGAGAAGGAGGAGAGGGTGTCGACCATCGTGTTGATGGTCGTCTTCAGCTCGAGGATCTCACCGCGCGCGTCCACGTCGATCTTCTTCGACAGATCGCCCTGGGCCACGGCGGTGGCGACCTGCGCGATGTTGCGTACCTGCGAGGTCAGGTTGTCGGCCATGTAGTTGACGTTGTCGGTCAGGTCACGCCAGACGCCGGACACGCCGAGCACCTGGGCGCGGCCGCCGAGCCGGCCGTCCGTGCCGACCTCGCGCGCGACGCGGGTCACCTCGTCGGCGAAGGCGCGCAGCTGCTCCACCATCGTGTTGACGGTGTCCTTGAGTTCGAGGATCTCGCCGCGGGCGTCGACCGTGATCTTCTTCGACAGGTCGCCGTTCGCGACCGCCGTCGTCACCTGGGCGATGTTGCGGACCTGCGAGGTCAGGTTCAGGGCCATGAAGTTGACGTTGTCCGTCAGGTCCTTCCAGACGCCGGACACGCCGCGGACCTGGGCCTGGCCGCCGAGGTTGCCTTCGGTTCCGACCTCGCGGGCCACGCGGGTGACCTCGTCGGCGAAGGCGGAGAGCTGGTCGACCATGGTGTTGATGGTCGATTTGAGTTCGAGGATCTCGCCCTTCGCCTCGACCGTGATCTTCTTGCCGAGGTCGCCCTGCGCGACGGCCGTGGAGACGAGGGCGATGTTGCGGACCTGCGAGGTCAGGTTGTCGGCCATGAAGTTGACGTTGTCGGTGAGGTCCTTCCAGACGCCGGAGACTCCGCGGACCTGGGCGCGCCCGCCGAGGTTGCCTTCCGTGCCGACCTCGCGGGCCACGCGGGTGACCTCGTCGGCGAAGGCGGAGAGCTGGTCGACCATGGTGTTGATGGTCGATTTGAGTTCGAGGATCTCGCCCTGCGCGTCGACCGTGATCTTCTGGCTGAGGTCGCCGTTGGCGACGGCCGTGGTGACCTGGGCGATGTTGCGGACCTGGGAAGTCAGGTTCGAGGCCATGAAGTTGACGTTGTCGGTGAGGTCCTTCCAGACGCCGGAGACGCCGCGGACCTGGGCACGGCCGCCCAATTGGCCTTCGGTTCCGACTTCGCGGGCGACGCGGGTGACCTCGTCGGCGAAGGCGGAGAGCTGGTCGACCATCGTGTTCACGGTGAGCTTCAGCTCGAGCAGCTCGCCGGTCGCCTCGACCGTCACCGTACGGGTCAGATCGCCGCGCGCCACCGCCGTGGTCACCAGGGCGATGTCCCGCACCTGGGCGGTGAGCCGGGAGGCCATCGTGTTGACCGCCTCGGTCACATCGCGCCAACTGCCCGACAGGCCCGTCACTTTGGCGCGCCCGCCGAGCCGGCCCTCGGTTCCGACCTCGCGGGCGACCCGGGTCACCTCACCGGTGAACAGGGACAGCTGGTCGACCATCTTGTTGACGGCTCGGCCCAATCTGCGGAGGTCACCCCGCAGTTGACGGTTCCCGTCGTGCAGGTCCACCCGCTGGGTGAGGTCACCGCCGGCCACCGCGTCGAGGACGCGCGTCGCGTTCGCGGCGGGTGCCACCAGGGCGTCGAGCAGCTGGTTCACGTCATTGACGCGGGTCGTCCAGTTGCCCTGGCCGGGGCTCGCCGACAGTCGCTCGTCGAGTCGGCCGTGTCGCACCAACTCCCTCCGGACCCGCTGCACTTCCGTGTTGAAGTGGGTGTTGCGGTCGAGGATCTGGTTGAACGTCGTGCTCAGCTCGGCCACCAGGCCGTGCCCTGTCTCCGGCACTTTGGTGAAGTCGCCGTCGCGCGCGGCGGTCATCGCGGCGAGTAGAGGACGCAGATCTGATGCCCGAATTTGTCCGTCTTCGAGCGCACGCGTAGCACTGTTCTCACTCATGGCAGCCCACTTCGGTAACTCGGCGCTTATGGGCGCGGCCAGTCTGTCACTCTGTCCGTGTCGCCTGAGGCGTAATCGTCCGAACTGCTCAGGGAGCCGCACAGTGGGGGCCATTCCGACGCAACGGGAGTCACAACCGGACTCCATGGCGCTTGCCCCTGGTACGCCCGCGCACCACCGCGCGGGCCAGGAAACAATGGCGCGCGCCGCGCTGCCTGGCACTCCTCTCGCGCCCGGCGCCGCCCGTCGGCTGGTGCGGGAGGCGCTCGCCGACTGGGCCGAACTCGCGCTGCCCGGCGCCGAGATCGTCGGCGAGCGGCTGGCCGAGGACGCCGTCGTGATCGTCAGTGAACTCGTCACCAACGCCGTGGTGCACGCGGGCACCGACGTCGAGCTGCTGTGCCGGCTGGACATCACGGCCGACGGGGCGGTGGGCGCGGTGGTCGTCGAGGTCTCCGACCACCACCCCTCGAGGGCGGTACGAGAGGAAGCGGTCGAACGGCAGTACGGCACACCGGAGTACGGGCGCGGGCTGCGGCTCGTCTCCGCGCTCTCGGACGCCTGGGGGATCACCTACCGCACCGGCGTCAAGACCGTCTGGGCGCGGCTGCCTGTTCATGGGGGGCTGGCGGTGGACGAAGAGCTCGGCGTGGTGGCTGGGGGGTCGGCCGTGGGTGAGGGACTCGGCGTGGCCGGGGGGCTTGTCGTCGACGCGGGGGCGGCCGGCGAGAGGGCGGTTGAGGAGGGAGCGGCCGGCGAGAGGGCGGCCGACGAGGGGGCGGAGGCCTACGTCGATGAGCTCGCCCTGACGACCGGGCCGCGAGGTGCCGAAACGCGGGCCCCCGATCCGAGGCGTGGCCCGCGGCGGGACCACGACTGGCTCAACCGCGGTGCCCTCTCCTTCCTTGCCGAGGCGTCCGACCTGCTCGCCGGACAGCTCGACGAGGACCTGGTCGCCGCGCTCGCCGGACAGCTCCTGGTGCCACGGCTCGCGGACTGGTGCGCGGTGTGGCTGGAGGACGAGGCCACCGACCGGGCCGGCGGTCTCGGCCTGGCCCTGGGGCCGCGGCTCGCCCGCGTCTGGCACGGCAGTGAGAACCGCATCGAGGAGTTGCGCCGGGCCCTGGAGAAGGATCCGCCACGACTGCCGGACTCGGTGCGATCCCGTGCTGTGCCGGTGCCCTGGCCGGGCGAGGTGCTGGGGGATGGTGAGGAGTGTTGGGCCGGCGAGATGTATGTGGCGCGTGTGACGGACGGGGCCCACGGCCCGGGCAGGACGCCCGAGGCAAGCATCGTGGGCGGGATCTACGGAGCGAGCATCGTGGGCGAGGCGCACGGAGCCGGCACTGTGGGCGGGTTACCCGGAGTCGGCCCCATGGGCGGGGCGCACGCGGCGATTCCCGGCGAGGAGGCGCCCGGACCGGACCGGGCGGAGGGGCAGAGTCGGCCTGGCGGGGTGAGTGACGGGAGTCGGTCCAGTGGGGCCGCGCTCGCGTACCGGCTGATCGCGGGCGGACGCCCACTCGGCACCCTCGTCATCGGGCGGGCCGGGCCGACCGCCTTCCCCGACGAGATCACCGGGCTGGTCGAGGATCTCAGCCGCCGCATCGCCCTCGCCATCGGCGCCGCCCGCCAGTACGCGCGCCAGGCCACCATCAGCCGGGTCCTCCAGCGCGGTCTGCTGCCCGGAGCGGTCGCCGAGATCCCCGGGGTGCGCAGCGCCCTCGTGTACGAGCCGTTGGACAAGGGCGGGCCCAGCGGTGACTTCTACGATCTGTTCCCGGCCGGGGACGGGCGCTGGTGCTTCGTCCTGGGCGACGTGCAGGGCAAGGGGCCCGAGGCCGCCGTGGTGATCGGCCTCGCCCGGCCCTGGCTGCGGCTGCTGGCCCGTGAGGGCTACCAGGTCGCGGATGTCCTGGACCGCCTCAACCAGCTTCTGCTGGACGACGCGACCGAGGCGGCCGACGCGGCGGCCCGCGCACTGGTCGCCGCGGGCGGGCCGGGCCTGGGCCCCGACGAGGGTCCGCAGACCCGCTTCCTGTCCATGCTGTACGGCGAGCTGGTGCCCTTCGAAGGCGGCGTCCGCTGCACCCTCGCCTCCGCCGGACATCCGCTGCCGCTGATCCTGGGCCCCGATGGCGACGTACGGGAAGTGGCCGAGCCGGGGACCCTCCTCGGCGTCTTCGAGGACGCGACCTACACCTCCGAGACGTTCGAGCTGTACCCCGGCGACACCGTCCTGTGTGTCACGGACGGAGTGACGGAGCGCCGCAGCGGACCGCGCCAGTTCGATGACGACGACGGGCTTGCGCAGGCCCTCGCGAGCTGCGTGGGGCTGAGCGCCGAGCTCGTCGCGGAAAGGATCCGGCGACTGGTGCACGAGTTCGGCAGCAGGCCGCCGGAGGACGACCTGGCGTTGCTGGTGCTGCAGGCGGAGTAGGCAGCCGGAACGGGAAAGGACCCGAACAGGAAAGGGCGGGAGAAACAGGAGCGGAGGGGCTGGAACTGCTCACCATGGAGTGCGCACAAGGTCGAATTAGCTCGATCGTGTGATCGTCCGCTTGCGGGCTTGCGGTGCCCTGGGCTGATCGGGCTAACGTGATCGTGCGAC